>NZ_JASHDW010000005.1:0-143593 GCF_047463435.1 Streptococcus mitis
TTACTCAGAGTTAAGTGACGATAGCCTAGGAGATACACCTGTACCCATGCCGAACACAGAAGTTAAGCCCTAGAACGCCGGAAGTAGTTGGGGGTTGCCCCCTGTGAGATATGGAAGTCGCTTAGCTCTAGGGAGTTTAGCTCAGCTGGGAGAGCATCTGCCTTACAAGCAGAGGGTCAGCGGTTCGATCCCGTTAACTCCCAAAGGTCCCGTAGTGTAGCGGTTATCACGTCGCCCTGTCACGGCGAAGATCGCGGGTTCGATTCCCGTCGGGACCGTTTAAGATAACGCAAGTTATTTTAGACTCGTTAGCTCAGTTGGTAGAGCAATTGACTTTTAATCAATGGGTCACTGGTTCGAGCCCAGTACGGGTCATATATGCGGGTTTGGCGGAATTGGCAGACGCACCAGATTTAGGATCTGGCGCTTAACGGCGTGGGGGTTCAAGTCCCTTAACCCGCATTAAGATATAATAAATGAGCCGGCTTAGCTCAGTTGGTAGAGCATCTGATTTGTAATCAGAGGGTCGCGTGTTCAAGTCATGTAGCCGGCATTTTTAGATAGAAGAAAACAGTGCGAACGTAGTTCAGTGGTAGAACACCACCTTGCCAAGGTGGGGGTCGCGGGTTCGAATCCCGTCGTTCGCTTAGAGAGGCCGGGGTGGCGGAACTGGCAGACGCACAGGACTTAAAATCCTGCGATTGGTAACGATCGTACCGGTTCGATTCCGGTCCTCGGCATAAACTAATGAGCACCCTTAGCTCAACTGGATAGAGTACCTGACTACGAATCAGGCGGTTAGAGGTTCGACTCCTCTAGGGTGCATTTTTCTATTTAACTCGGGAAGTAGCTCAGCTTGGTAGAGTACTTGGTTTGGGACCAAGGTGTCGCAGGTTCGAATCCTGTCTTCCCGATTCATTACAGAGATACGTAAGCGTATCTTTTTTGTTTTAACTAGATATTATATACATTAAGAGAGAATTAGTTTGCTTCTCTCTTTTTTAATTTCAGTAATTCATTTTGATTGAGTATACTTTTTTGTTTCCTGATTTGTTCAATAAATACTGTAGTTTAGGTACATAAATTAAAATTTAACAGATTGTATAATTCTTACAAACTTTTAAGAAAGTAATTGAAGAGCTTTTTTGTGCTGCCTATAATATATCTGTTTTGTACGATAAAAATTTCCGATCTTTTGATTTTAAATAAGTATTAGTTTTCAATATAGTGTGAATTGGGTTTGATATTTCTTTTAAGGAAGCTGCCTTAGATTTTTCTACTTGTGTTTTATTGTATAGTGTATCTTGCTTGTTTTGAACAGAATCTTTTATGACATTTGTCATATCTCTTCATGACAGAAGATTCTAGTGATTCTACCTTCAAAGAATTATACTAGATATATCAAATGGAGGAAGAAAAAATGAAAGATAAAGTAATTGTCGCAATGAGTTTAGTAGCAGCAGGAGTCATGACCTATCTCATGTTTTCAGGATTGGATGAAGGCTTCTATCATTTTCCTTGGGAGTTATTTGCAGGTTTTGGCATGATGTCTTGGTTGATCCGAGAAGGTTTGAAATTGGTCTCAGATGTGAAAAAGGAGTTTGAAAAATGAAAAAAGCGTTTCTCTATCTTTTTATCGGTCTGTCACTAGTGATATGGCTAGTCGCAATGTTTACAGGTTGGTTTGATCAAGCCTTCCTTTACCAATTTATCCGTGGTGCCTGGGGATTAGGATTTATGATTTTTATCACCTTTCCGATGGGAAAGGAGTGGTTGAAAGGAGAATATCATGAACATGATTAAGGTAGAAAGCCTAAATAAAAACATCAAGGGTAAAGCTATTTTGAAGGACATTTCCTTTGAGATAGCTGAAGGTGAATGCGTCGCCTTGATTGGGCCCAATGGTGCTGGGAAGACCACACTCTTGGACTGTCTGCTTGGAGATAAACTGGTCACAAGCGGTCAAGTAACCATCCAAGGCTTGCCAGTGACGAGTTCTCAGTTAGACTATATTAGAGGCTACCTGCCTCAAGAAAATGTCATCGTTCAGAAATTAAAGGTCAAAGAGTTGATTGCTTTCTTTCAAAGCATTTACCCAAATCCTTTGAGCAATCAGGAAATCGATCAACTATTGCAGTTTGATAAGCAACAAAAAGAACAGTTGGCAGAAAAATTGTCAGGCGGGCAAAAGCGTCTCTTCTCTTTTGTCTTGACCTTGATTGGGCGACCAAAGCTTGTCTTTTTAGATGAACCAACTGCTGCCATGGATACTTCAACTCGTCAACGCTTTTGGGAAATTGTTCAGGAACTAAAAGCTAAGGGAGTTACCATTCTCTATTCGTCCCATTATATCGAAGAGGTAGAACATACAGCTGATCGGATTTTGGTCTTGAATAAGGGAGAGTTGATTCGTGATACGACGCCTCTAGCTATGCGTAGTGAGGAGATTGAAAAGCATTTTATCCTTCCTCTAGCATATAAGGAAGTTGTCGAACAGTCGAACTTGGTTGAAAACTGGTCACAAAAACAAGATGCTCTACAAGTAGTCACACGCGAAGCAGATGCTTTCTGGGAACTATTAGTCCGAGCAGGATGTAGGATTCAAGAAATTGAAGTCAATAATCGTAGCTTGCTGGATACAATCTTTGAAGAAACACAAAAGGGAGATGACTAAGATGAAACGATGGATCGCACTAAACAAGATAGAATTTCTATTGACCAAACGACAATTAGTCTATTATCTATTATCCGTAGGGATGCCGACAGCCTTCTATTTATTCTTTTCAGGCATGTACCAGGACACACCAGGTGGACCCGCGAATTTTATGCGTGATTACCTTATCTCTATGACTGCCTTTTCCATGATGTCGACAGCTATCTTCTCATTCCCAGCTGTTTTACATACAGATAAAATCAACAACTGGCAGAAAACATTGCGCCATACTCCGGTAAATATGGTAGAATATTATCTATCAAAGATAACAAGTATGATGGTTGATTATCTGGTCTCAATCCTGGTTGTTTTCTCAGTTGGGCACTTGGTCAGAGGTGTGGATATGCCTTTAGGAAGCTGGATTGGGGCTGCGCTCTTGCTGATAGTAGGAAGTGTAGCTTTTGTAGCGCTTGGCTTGACCTTGACACTCTTGCCTTCTAGTCAGCTGATGTCTGTCGTGGGCAATCTTCTCTATCTAGGCTTGGCTGTTTTAGGCGGACTCTGGATGCCCATCTCTTTATTTCCAGACTGGATGCAAGCAATCGGGAAGTGTCTACCAACTTATCAGTTGATGGAGTTGCTCAAGACCTTCTTAAACGAGGGTAGCATCAATCTATCGGCCACAGTTTATCTACTTGTTTTTTCAGTAGTTTTGTTTGGTTTGACTATTTACCTTCAAGGTCATAAGGAGAATGCTTAATGCTTGAAAGACTGAAAAGCATACACTATATGTTTTGGGCCAGTTTGATTTTTATGATTTTCCCCGTCCTACCTGTAGTGACTGGGTGGCTTTCTGCATGGCATTTATTGTTTGATATTCTATTTGTAGTGGCGTATTTGGGTGTTTTAACAACTAAGAGCCAGCACCTATCTTGGCTATATTGGGGCCTCATGCTGACTTATGTAGTTGGGAATACTGTCTTTGTTGCTGTTAATTATATCTGGTTTTTCTTTTTCCTATCCAATCTCTTAAGTTATCATTTTGGCGTACGTAGTTTAAAGTCTTTACATGTCTGGACTTTTCTTCTTGCTCAAGTCCTTGTTGTGGGCCAACTGTTGATTTTTCAGAGAATCGAAGTTGAGTTTCTATTCTATCTACTTGTAATTCTTGCTTTTGTCGATTTAATGACTTTTGGATTGGTTCGGATTCGGATTGTGGAGGATTTGAAAGAAGCGCAGACTAAGCAAAATGCCAAGATAAATCTATTGCTTGCTGAAAATGAACGTAGTCGTATCGGTCAGGATTTGCATGATAGTCTGGGACACACCTTTGCTATGCTCAGTGTCAAGACAGATTTAGCCTTGCAGTTGTTTCAGATGGAGGCTTATCCACAGGTGGAAAAGGAATTAAAAGAAATTCATCAGATCAGCAAGGATTCCATGAATGAAGTGCGAACCATTGTGGAAAATCTGAAATCACGGACCTTAGCATCAGAACTTGAAACTGTCAAAAAGATGCTAGAGATTGCTGGAATTGAGGTGGAAACGGCTAATCAACTAGATACCGCTAGCCTTACTCAGGAATTGGAGTCAACGGCTTCCATGATTTTGCTTGAGTTAGTGACCAATATCATCAAGCATGCTAAAGCGTCTAAAGTCTACTTAAAATTAGAACGGACAGAGAAAGAACTCATTCTAACAGTGAGAGATGATGGCTGTGGCTTTACTTCTATAAAGGGGGATGACCTCCATACAGTTCGAGATCGTGTTCTTCCATTTTCGGGAGAAGTAAAGGTAATTAGTCAGAAACAACCGACAGTAGTTCAGGTTCGACTACCTTATAAGGAGAGAAAGTAGATGAAAGTATTAGTCGCAGAAGATCAAAGTATGTTGCGAGATGCCATGTGCCAGTTGCTCACGCTTCAACCGGATGTAGAGTCTGTCTTTCAAGCAAAGAATGGGCAAGAAGCAATCCAACTATTAAAAAAGGCGTCTGTGGATATCGCCATCCTTGACGTAGAAATGCCTGTTAAGACAGGTCTTGAAGTCTTGGAATGGATACGAGCAGAAAAGCTTGAAACAAGGGTGGTTGTGGTGACGACCTTCAAGCGTCCTGGGTATTTTGAACGTGCGGTTAAGGCTGGAGTAGATGCTTATGTATTAAAAGAAAGAAACATTGCAGACCTCATGCAAACCTTGCACACCGTCCTAGAAGGACGCAAGGAGTATTCGCCTGAATTGATGGAAGTGGTGATGACGCATCCCAATCCATTAACAGAACAAGAAATCGCAGTTTTAAAGGGAATTGCTCAGGGCTTCTCTAACCAAGAAATTGCAGACAAACTTTATCTATCCAACGGAACAGTCCGAAACTATGTCACCAATATTCTTTCGAAACTAGATGCAGGTAATCGAACAGAGGCAGCCAATATCGCTAAAGAATCTGGTTGGTTGTGATACTATCATATCTCGAAAACCATTATGTGCTAAAATTGATGGGATTGAATGGAACAATACTAACTTTAGGAGGGTGGGATTCCTCCTTTTTCTTTTTTAGGGAGCACTACAAAAGAGCTAAAATTAACAATAAAAAAGAAAAATATCTTGACAACCAAGGGAAAATTTTGTTACAATAATACACGGTACTTTTTACTTTTGGTCTCTCAAGAGTGTACAGGGACGTGCTGACAAATGTTGCAAAAGTACACACAGATGATAGCTGTCACCAAGTGTATCATCACCAAAAATAAAAAAACACAGGAGAATGTAGATGCCTACAATTAACCAATTGGTTCGCAAACCGCGTAAATCAAAAGTAGAAAAATCTAAATCACCAGCTTTGAACGTTGGTTACAACAGTCATAAAAAAGTTCAAACAAACGTTTCTTCACCACAAAAACGTGGTGTTGCAACTCGTGTTGGAACAATGACACCTAAAAAACCTAACTCAGCCCTTCGTAAATTCGCTCGTGTACGTTTGAGCAACCTTATCGAAGTTACTGCCTACATCCCAGGTATCGGACACAACTTGCAAGAGCACAGCGTGGTTCTTCTTCGTGGTGGACGTGTAAAAGACCTTCCAGGGGTACGTTACCATATCGTCCGTGGTGCACTTGATACTGCAGGTGTTAACGATCGTAAACAAGGCCGTTCTAAATACGGTACTAAACGTCCAAAAGCATAAGGAAAGGGGATAAAGAGAAATGAGTCGTAAAAATAGAGCTCCAAAACGTGACGTATTGCCAGATCCGCTTTACAATTCACAACTAGTTACTCGTCTTATCAACCGCGTTATGCTTGATGGTAAACGTGGTACAGCTGCTTCAATCGTTTACGGTGCCTTTGAGCAAATCAAAGAAGCTACTGGAAACGATGCACTTGAAGTATTTGAAACAGCTATGGAAAACATCATGCCTGTACTTGAAGTACGTGCACGTCGTGTTGGTGGTTCTAACTACCAAGTCCCAGTTGAAGTTCGTCCAGAACGTCGTACAACACTTGGACTTCGTTGGTTGGTAACAATCGCTCGCCTTCGTGGTGAACACACAATGCAAGACCGTCTTGCAAAAGAAATCTTGGACGCTGCTAACAACACTGGTGCAGCTGTTAAGAAACGTGAAGACACTCACCGTATGGCTGAAGCTAACCGTGCATTCGCACACTTCCGTTGGTAATATAGGATGCGAAAGCGTTAAGAAAGTCCCAGAGAAAATAGGGAATCGAAGCAGGTTGCGATTGCAACCAATGAGATTCATCTTTTTCTCCAGACTTTTAGCTTGAGCTCAACTAGATCATGATGCTAGGAACGGTAAGGATGCAAGGTGAAAATAGAAAACTGACGCAGTATTCGACGAATACAAGGAAGTTTATCTTTTTCACACAGCATCCCGTTCCGGCTCAAATCGGCTAATTAACTTTAGCCCGAGTTCAATTCAACTTGTAAATCTACAAGTTGAAACCAACAATAGCATGAAAACATTGAGAACGGGTAGGTCCTGCCTATCCGTTTTTATTAAAATCATGTTATAATAGAATAGAAATCAAAAATAAATAGGAGAAACAAACCTCATGGCACGCGAATTTTCACTTGAAAAAACTCGTAATATCGGTATCATGGCTCACGTCGATGCTGGTAAAACAACAACTACTGAGCGTATTCTTTACTACACTGGTAAAATCCACAAAATCGGTGAAACTCACGAAGGTGCGTCACAAATGGACTGGATGGAGCAAGAGCAAGAACGTGGTATCACTATCACATCTGCTGCGACAACAGCTCAATGGAACAACCACCGCGTAAACATTATCGACACACCAGGACACGTGGACTTCACAATCGAAGTACAACGTTCTCTTCGTGTATTGGATGGTGCTGTTACCGTTCTTGACTCACAATCAGGTGTTGAGCCTCAAACTGAAACAGTTTGGCGTCAAGCAACTGAGTATGGAGTTCCACGTATCGTATTTGCCAACAAAATGGACAAAATCGGTGCTGACTTCCTTTACTCTGTAAGCACACTTCACGATCGTCTTCAAGCGAATGCACACCCAATCCAATTGCCAATCGGTTCTGAAGATGACTTCCGTGGTATCATCGACTTGATCAAGATGAAAGCTGAAATCTATACTAACGACCTTGGTACAGATATCCTTGAAGAAGACATCCCAGCTGAATACCTTGACCAAGCTCAAGAATACCGTGAAAAATTGATCGAAGCAGTTGCTGAAACTGACGAAGAATTGATGATGAAATACCTCGAAGGTGAAGAAATCACTAACGAAGAATTGAAAGCTGGTATCCGTAAAGCGACTATCAACGTTGAATTCTTCCCAGTATTGTGTGGCTCTGCCTTCAAGAACAAAGGTGTTCAATTGATGCTTGATGCGGTTATTGACTACCTTCCAAGCCCACTTGACATCCCAGCGATCAAAGGTATCAACCCAGATACAGATGAAGAAGAAACTCGTCCAGCATCTGATGAAGAGCCATTTGCAGCTCTTGCCTTCAAGATCATGACAGACCCATTCGTAGGTCGTTTGACATTCTTCCGTGTTTACTCAGGTGTTCTTCAATCAGGTTCATACGTATTGAACACTTCTAAAGGTAAACGTGAGCGTATCGGACGTATCCTTCAAATGCACGCCAACAGCCGTCAAGAAATTGACACTGTTTACTCAGGTGATATCGCTGCTGCCGTTGGTTTGAAAGATACTACAACTGGTGACTCATTGACAGATGAAAAAGCTAAAATCATTCTTGAGTCAATCAACGTTCCAGAACCAGTTATCCAATTGATGGTTGAGCCAAAATCTAAAGCTGACCAAGACAAGATGGGTATCGCCCTTCAAAAATTGGCTGAAGAAGATCCAACATTCCGCGTTGAAACAAACGTTGAAACTGGTGAAACAGTTATCTCTGGTATGGGTGAGCTTCACCTTGACGTCCTTGTTGACCGTATGCGTCGTGAGTTCAAAGTTGAAGCAAACGTAGGTGCTCCTCAAGTATCTTACCGTGAAACATTCCGCGCTTCTACTCAAGCACGTGGATTCTTCAAACGTCAGTCTGGTGGTAAAGGTCAATTCGGTGATGTATGGATTGAATTTACTCCAAACGAAGAAGGTAAAGGATTCGAATTCGAAAACGCAATCGTCGGTGGTGTGGTTCCTCGTGAATTTATCCCAGCGGTTGAAAAAGGTTTGGTAGAATCTATGGCTAACGGTGTACTTGCAGGTTACCCAATGGTTGACGTTAAAGCTAAGCTTTACGATGGTTCATACCACGATGTCGACTCATCTGAAACTGCCTTCAAGATTGCGGCTTCACTTGCTCTTAAAGAAGCTGCTAAATCAGCACAACCAGCTATCCTTGAGCCAATGATGCTTGTAACAATCACTGTTCCAGAAGAAAACCTTGGTGATGTTATGGGTCACGTAACTGCTCGTCGTGGACGTGTAGATGGTATGGAAGCACACGGTAACAGCCAAATCGTTCGTGCTTACGTTCCACTTGCTGAAATGTTCGGTTACGCAACAGTTCTTCGTTCTGCATCTCAAGGACGTGGTACATTCATGATGGTATTTGACCACTACGAAGATGTACCTAAGTCAGTACAAGAAGAAATCATTAAGAAAAACAAAGGTGAAGACTAATCAGTCCTCACTCTAGAAGGAAGTCACTTAGTGGCTTCCTTTTGTCTTTAGAAAACACCTCTAAGTATGGTAAAATAGTAGGAGAATAATGTGAGGAAAATGAATGTCAAATAGTTTTGAAATTTTGATGAATCAACTGGGGATACCTGCTGAAATGAGACAGGCTCCTGCTTTAGCACAGGCCGATATTGAGCGAGTTGTGGTTCATAAAATTAGTAAGATATGGGAGTTTCATTTCGTATTTTCTAATATTTTACCGATTGAAATCTTTTTAGAATTAAAGAAAGGTTTGAGTGAGGAATTTTCTAAGACAGGTAATAAAGCAATTTTTGAAATCAAGGCTCTGTCTCAAGAATTTTCAAATCAACTCTTGCAAGCCTATTATAGAGAAGCTTTTTCTGAGGGTCCATGTGCTAGTCAAGGTTTTAAATCTCTTTATCAAAATCTGCGAGTTCGTGCTGAGGGCAATCAGCTATTTATTGAAGGATCTGAGGCGATTGATAAGGAACACTTTAAGAAAAATCATCTTCCTAATTTAGCTAAACAACTTGAGAAGTTTGGCTTTCCAACTTTTAATTGTCAAGTAGAGAAAAATGATGTGCTGACCCAAGAGCAGGAAGAGGCCTTTCATACTGAAAATGAGCAGATTGTTCAAGCTGCTAATGAGGAAGCGCTCCGTGCTATGGAACAACTGGAACAGATGGCACCTCCTCCAGCGGAAGAGAAACCAGCCTTTGATTTTCAGGCTAAAAAGGCTACGGCTAAGCCAAAGCTGGACAAGGCGGAGATTACTCCTATGATCGAAGTGACGACGGAGGAAAATCGTTTGGTCTTTGAAGGGGTTGTGTTTGATGTGGAGCAAAAAGTGACCAGAACAGGGCGTGTTTTGATCAACTTTAAAATGACAGACTACACTTCCAGTTTTTCTATGCAAAAGTGGGTTAAGAACGAGGAAGAGGCTCAGAAATTTGATATAATTAAGAAAAATTCTTGGCTCCGAGTGCGTGGGAATGTGGAGATGAATAACTTCACACGCGATTTGACGATGAACGTGCAAGACGTGCAGGAAGTTGTTCACTATGAGCGGAAGGATTTGATGCCAGAAGGTGAGCGTCGGGTTGAGTTTCATGCTCATACTAATATGTCGACTATGGATGCTCTACCAGAGGTTGAAGAAATCGTTGCGACAGCTGCTAAGTGGGGACACAAGGCGGTTGCCATCACCGACCATGGAAATGTCCAGTCCTTCCCACACGGCTATAAGGCGGCCAAAAAAGCGGGAATCCAGCTGATCTATGGAATGGAAGCCAATATTGTAGAGGACCGAGTTCCAATTGTTTATAACGAAGTGGAGATGGATTTGTCAGAAGCGACCTATGTGGTCTTTGACGTGGAAACGACGGGGCTTTCAGCTATTTATAATGACTTGATTCAGGTTGCGGCCTCTAAGATGTATAAGGGGAATGTCATTGCTGAATTTGATGAATTTATCAATCCTGGGCATCCTTTGTCAGCCTTTACCACGGAGTTGACTGGTATTACAGATGATCATGTCAAAAATGCTAAACCACTGGAACAAGTTTTACAAGAATTCCAAGAATTTTGCAAGGATACAGTTTTAGTTGCTCACAATGCCACCTTTGACGTTGGCTTTATGAATGCCAACTATGAGCGTCATGGTCTGCCTAAGATTAGCCAGCCAGTGATTGATACGCTGGAGTTTGCTAGAAATCTCTACCCTGAGTATAAACGTCATGGTTTGGGGCCTTTGACCAAGCGTTTTGGTGTGGCCTTAGAACATCACCACATGGCCAACTACGATGCGGAAGCTACTGGTCGTCTGCTCTTCATCTTTATCAAAGAGGTGGCAGAAAAACATGGTGTAACCGACTTGGCTAGACTTAACATCGATTTGATTAGTCCAGATTCTTATAAAAAAGCTCGGATCAAGCATGCGACCATTTATGTCAAGAATCAGGTGGGGCTAAAAAATATCTTTAAGCTGGTTTCTCTGTCTAATACCAAGTACTTTGAAGGGGTGCCACGAATTCCGAGAACAGTTCTAGATGCCCATCGGGAAGGTTTGATTTTAGGTTCAGCTTGCTCTGAAGGTGAAGTTTTTGATGCAGTCGTTTCCCAAGGTGTGGATGCGGCGGTTGAGGTGGCCAAGTATTATGACTTTATCGAGGTCATGCCACCAGCTATCTATGCCCCCTTGATTGCCAAGGAGCAGGTCAAGGATATGGAAGAACTCCAGACCATTATCAAGAGTTTGATAGAGGTGGGAGACCGCCTTGGCAAGCCCGTTCTGGCTACGGGGAATGTCCACTATATCGAACCGGAAGAAGAGATTTACCGTGAAATTATTGTCCGTAGTTTGGGACAGGGGGCTATGATTAACCGAACTATCGGTCATGGGGAACATGCTCAACCAGCTCCTCTGCCAAAAGCCCATTTTAGAACGACTAATGAGATGTTGGATGAATTTGCCTTCTTGGGAGAGGAACTAGCTCGCAAATTGGTTATTGAAAACACCAATGCTTTGGCAGAAATCTTTGAACCCGTTGAGGTCGTTAAGGGTGACTTGTATACGCCTTTTATCGATAAGGCTGAAGAAACGGTCGCTGAGTTAACCTATAAGAAGGCATTTGAGATTTATGGAAATCCACTGCCAGATATTGTCGATTTGCGGATTGAAAAAGAATTAACTTCTATTCTGGGGAATGGATTTGCCGTGATTTATCTGGCTTCCCAGATGCTGGTGCAACGTTCCAATGAACGGGGTTACTTGGTAGGTTCTCGAGGATCTGTCGGATCTAGTTTCGTTGCGACCATGATTGGGATTACAGAGGTCAATCCTCTCTCTCCTCACTATGTCTGTGGTCAGTGTCAGTACAGTGAGTTTATCACGGATGGTTCTTATGGTTCAGGTTTTGATATGCCCAATAAGGACTGTCCGAACTGTGGTCACAAACTCAGCAAAAATGGGCAGGATATTCCGTTTGAGACCTTCCTTGGTTTTGATGGAGATAAGGTTCCCGATATTGACTTGAACTTTTCGGGAGAGGATCAGCCTAGCGCCCACTTGGATGTGCGTGATATCTTTGGTGAGGAATATGCCTTCCGTGCAGGAACGGTTGGTACGGTGGCTGCCAAGACCGCTTATGGATTTGTCAAGGGCTATGAGCGAGATTATGGCAAGTTTTATCGTGATGCAGAGGTGGAACGTCTAGCCCAGGGAGCTGCTGGTGTCAAACGAACGACAGGACAACACCCAGGGGGAATCGTTGTTATTCCTAACTACATGGATGTCTACGACTTTACGCCTGTCCAGTATCCAGCGGATGATGTGACGGCTGAATGGCAGACCACTCACTTTAACTTCCATGATATTGACGAGAACGTCCTCAAACTCGATGTACTAGGACATGATGATCCGACCATGATTCGGAAACTGCAGGACTTGTCTGGGATTGACCCTAATGAAATTCCTATGGATGACGAAGGCGTAATGGCCCTCTTTTCTGGGACGGATGTGTTAGGGGTAACACCTGAGCAAATCGGAACGCCTACGGGCATGCTGGGGATTCCAGAGTTTGGAACCAACTTTGTACGTGGGATGGTCGATGAAACCCATCCGACGACTTTTGCGGAGTTGCTTCAGCTCTCAGGTCTATCCCACGGTACCGACGTTTGGCTGGGCAATGCACAAGATTTGATTAAACAAGGAATAGCGGACCTATCAACTGTTATCGGTTGTCGGGACGACATCATGGTTTACCTTATGCATGCGGGTCTGGAACCTAAGATGGCCTTTACCATCATGGAACGCGTACGTAAGGGCTTGTGGCTGAAGATTTCCGAAGAGGAAAGAAATGGCTATATCGAAGCTATGAAGGCTAATAAGGTGCCAGAGTGGTATATCGAGTCCTGTGGAAAAATTAAGTACATGTTCCCTAAAGCCCATGCGGCAGCCTACGTTATGATGGCCTTGCGTGTAGCCTACTTTAAGGTTCACCACCCTATTTATTACTACTGTGCTTACTTCTCAATCCGTGCTAAGGCATTTGATATCAAGACCATGGGGGCGGGCTTGGATGCTATCAAGCGCAGAATGGAAGAAATCTCTGAAAAACGGAAGAACAATGAGGCTTCTAATGTGGAGATTGATCTTTATACAACTCTTGAGATTGTCAATGAAATGTGGGAACGTGGTTTCAAGTTTGGAAAACTCGATCTCTACCGTAGTCAGGCGACAGAGTTCCTCATCGATGGGGATACCCTCATTCCGCCATTTGTAGCAATGGATGGTCTGGGAGAGAACGTTGCCAAGCAGTTGGTACGAGCGCGTGAAGAGGGAGAATTTCTTTCTAAAACAGAATTACGCAAGCGTGGCGGACTTTCCTCAACCTTGGTTGAAAAGATGGATGAAATGGGCATTCTCGGCAATATGCCAGAGGATAACCAGTTGAGTTTGTTTGATGAGTTGTTTTAAAAAATTGTTTAATCATCTATCCAAAGAGGCTAATGTATATCCAATAGATTTACATTAGCCTTCTTTTTTGTTAAAATAGTCTATAGAAAGAGGGTGAGAGTATGTCAAAGACGAGTATGAGCATCCGTCTGGATAGTGAGGTGAAGGAGCAGGCCCAACAGGTGTTTAGTAATCTGGGAATGGATATGACAACAGCTATTAATATTTTCCTTCGTCAGGCTATTCAATATCAGGGATTACCTTTTGATGTTAGACTAGACGAAAATCGGAAGTTGCTTCAAGTGTTAACGGATTTAGACCAAAATCGTAATATGAGCCAATCCTTTGAATCAGTCTCTGACTTGATGGAGGATTTGCGTGCTTAAGATTCGTTATCATAAACAGTTTAAAAAAGATTTTAAGTTGGCTATGAAGCGTGGTTTGAAGGCAGAATTATTAGAAGAAGTTTTAAATTTTCTTGTTCAAGAAAAAGAACTTCCTGCTAGATATCGTGATCATCCATTGACGGCATCCAAACATTTTCAAGGAGTTCGTGAATGCCATATCCAGCCAGATTGGCTTTTGGTTTATAAAGTAGACAAGTCGGAATTGATTTTAAATTTGCTGAGGACAGGAAGTCATAGTGATTTGTTTTAATAAATTTTAAGGGGGTTCTCATGAAACTAAGAATTTTTGCGGAAGATAAGCCGGCTGAGAAGGTATTTGAATATCAATTGGAACTTGCTGATCAAACAATTCTTCTATCAACAGCACTATTGTCGGGCGCTATTGCTTTAGCAGGATTATTTTCTGCTTTGAAAGAAAAATAAAAATAGAAAAGAGAAAACAACATGGTTTTACCAAATTTTAAAGAAAATCTAGAAAAATATGCGAAATTGTTGGTTGCGAACGGAATTAACGTGCAACCTGGTCACACTTTGGCTCTCTCTATCGATGTGGAGCAACGTGAGTTGGCGCATCTAATCGTCAAAGAAGCTTATGCCTTGGGTGCGCATGAGGTTATTGTTCAGTGGACAGATGATGTGATTAACCGTGAGAAATTCCTCCATGCGCCGATGGAGCGTTTGGACAATGTGCCAGAATATAAGATTGCTGAGATGAACTATCTTTTGGAGAACAAGGCTAGCCGTCTTGGAGTTCGTTCATCTGATCCGGGTGCTTTGAATGGAGTGGATGCTGACAAGCTTTCGGCTTCTGCTAAAGCCATGGGACTTGCCATGAAGCCAATGCGTATCGCAACTCAAGCCAACAAGGTTAGCTGGACTGTAGCCGCTGCTGCTGGACTTGAGTGGGCTAAGAAAGTCTTCCCAAATGCTGCGAGCGATGAAGAAGCAGTTGATCTCCTTTGGGACCAAATCTTCAAAACTTGCCGTGTCTACGAAGAAGATCCTGTTAAGGCTTGGGAAGAGCATGCAGCTATCCTTAAGAGTAAAGCTGATATGCTCAATAAAGAACAATTTTCAGCTCTTCACTACACAGCGCCAGGAACAGATTTGACACTTGGTTTGCCAAAGAACCACGTTTGGGAATCAGCTGGGGCTATCAATGCACAGGGCGAAGGATTCTTGCCAAATATGCCGACAGAGGAAGTTTTCACAGCGCCTGACTTCCGTCGTGCAGATGGTTATGTAACCTCTACAAAACCGCTTAGCTATAATGGCAATATAATCGAAGGCATTAAGGTGACCTTTAAGGATGGACAAATCGTAGATATCACTGCTGAGAAGGGGGATCAGGTCATGAAAGACCTTGTCTTTGAAAATGCGGGTGCGCGTGCCTTGGGTGAATGTGCCTTGGTACCAGATCCAAGTCCAATTTCTCAGTCAGGCATTACCTTCTTCAACACCCTTTTTGATGAGAATGCTTCAAACCACTTGGCTATCGGTGCAGCCTATGCGACTAGCGTCGATGGTGGCGCAGAGATGAGCGAAGAAGAGCTTGAAGCTGCGGGACTTAACCGTTCAGATGTTCACGTGGACTTTATGATTGGTTCTAATCAGATGGATATCGATGGTATCCGTGAGGATGGAACACGTGTACCTCTCTTCCGTAACGGAGATTGGGCAAATTAAGGAGCTGAGATGATAGGAAGTATGTTTGTTGGTCTCCTAGTGGGATTCTTGGCAGGTGCTTTGACCGATCGTGGAGAACGCATGGGATGCTTTGGGAAAATGTTTCTCGGATGGATTGGTGCCTTTCTGGGGCACTTGCTCTTTGGAACTTGGGGACCAGTTTTATCAGGAACAGCCATTATCCCAGCGATTTTAGGTGCCATGATTGTCTTAGCAATTTTTTGGAGACGAGGAAGTTAATTTCTTAAATCTGATACTCAATGAAAATCAAAGAGCAAACTAGGAAACTAGCCGCAGGCTGCTCAAAGCACTGCTTTGCGGTTGTAGATGAAACTGACGAAGCCAGCTCAAAACACTGTTTTGAGGTTGCAGATAGAACTGACGAAGTCAGTAACCATACATACGGCAAGGCGACATTGACGCGGTTTGAAGCGATTTTTGAAGAGTATGAAACGAAAAGGAGGTTGGTTATTGAGACGGCCTCCTTTTGATATGGTATAATGATTCTATGAGATTAGATAAATTTTTAGTTGCCTGCGCTGTGGGGAGCCGGACTGAGGTCAAAAACTTGCTCAAGGCTGGGCACGTGACGGTAAATGGTAAAAAAGAGAAATCAGCTAAATTGCAGATTGATGAAAAAATAGATGAGATTCGCTTTGACGGTCAAGTGCTGGAGTACGAGGAGTTTGTCTACTACATGATGAACAAGCCCCAAGGAGTTATTTCAGCGACTGAGGATCCCAAGCACAGAACCGTTCTGGACTTGCTGGATGACTTGGCTCGGAGCAAGGAAGTTTTCCCAGTAGGACGCTTGGATATTGACACGCATGGTCTTTTGCTCTTGACCAATGACGGCAAGCTTGCCCATGCTCTTCTTTCACCTAAGCGTCATGTGGACAAGACTTATCTGGCACAAGTCAAGGGAATCATGACCCAAGAAGATGTGGATATATTTGCTAAGGGCATTCCGCTCAAAGACTTTACCTGTCAGCCCGCTAGACTGGAGATTGTGTCCATAGATCCAGAAAAGAATCAAAGCCAAATCCGTGTGACCATTGCAGAAGGGAAGTTTCATCAGATCAAGCGTATGGTGGGCTACTGTGGCAAGGAAGTAGTAGACTTGCAACGTTTGACTATGGGAACGCTAGTATTGGATGAGAACTTAGAACGAGGGGAATGGCGTCGCTTGACCAAGGAGGAATTAGAAAATCTTCTTGCTAGTATTACTTAATTTGGTTTATATTCGAAAAAGGTGAGGAAGAATATCCTTGCCTTTTATGTTTTTCAGTTGCTTACTTTGTGAAAAGAGTTATAATAGACTGTAGAATAAAAGGAGGAATCTATGAACGCGATTCAAGAATCATTTACTGATAAATTATTTGCCAATTATGAAGCAAATGTCAAATACCAAGCGATTGAAAATGCAGCCAGCCACAATGGAATTTTTGCAGCCCTAGAACGTCGCCAAAGCCATGTAGACAATACACCTGTTTTCTCATTGGATTTGACTAAGGACAAGGTAACCAACCAGAAAGCGTCTGGTCGTTGCTGGATGTTTGCAGCTCTTAACACCTTCCGCCACAAACTCATTTCACAATATAAATTGGAAAATTTTGAGTTATCACAGGCCCACACCTTCTTCTGGGACAAGTATGAGAAATCAAACTGGTTCTTGGAGCAAGTCATTGCGACTGCAGACCAAGACTTGACCAGCCGTAAGGTTAAATTCCTACTCCAAACACCACAACAAGACGGAGGTCAGTGGGATATGGTGGTGTCTCTCTTTGAGAAATACGGTGTCGTTCCTAAGTCGGTTTACCCTGAATCTGTTTCATCTAGCAGTAGTCGTGAGCTAAATGCCATTCTCAACAAATTGCTTCGTCAAGATGCTCAAATCTTGCGTGACTTGCTCGCTTCTGGTGCAGACCAAGCGACTGTTCAAGCTAAGAAAGAAGACCTCTTGCAAGAAATCTTTAATTTTCTTGCTATGTCCCTAGGCCTTCCACCACGTAAATTTGACTTTGCTTATCGCGATAAGGATAACAACTACCAAAGCGAAAAGGGCATCACACCACAAGAGTTTTACAAGAAATATGTCAATCTTCCTCTAGAGGACTATGTTTCTGTTATCAATGCCCCAACTGCTGACAAGCCTTACGGCAAATCTTACACAGTTGAGATGTTGGGGAATGTGGTTGGTAGCCGTGCGGTTCGTTACATCAATGTACCGATGGAACGCTTGAAAGAATTAGCGATTGCCCAAATGCAAGCAGGTGAGACTGTTTGGTTTGGTTCTGATGTCGGCCAGCTCAGCAACCGCAAAGCTGGAATCCTTGCGACTGATGTTTATGACTTTGAATCAAGCATGGACATTAAACTCACTCAAGACAAGGCTGGACGTTTGGACTACAGCGAAAGCTTGATGACCCACGCTATGGTCTTGACAGGTGTTGATTTGGATGAAAATGGCAAATCAACCAAGTGGAAGGTTGAAAACTCATGGGGAGACAAGGTTGGTACCGATGGTTACTTTGTTGCCTCAGACGCTTGGATGGACGAATACACATATCAAATCGTTGTTCGCAAAGAATTGCTGACAGCAGAAGAACAAGCTGCTTATGAAGCAGAACCAATCGTACTTGCACCTTGGGATCCAATGGGAGCCTTGGCAGAATAATACTCTTCGAAAATCTCTTCAAACCACGTCAGCTTCGCCTTGCCGTAGGTATGGTTACTGACTTCGTCAGTTCTATCTACAACCGTAAAGCAGTGCTTTGAGCAGCCTGCGACTAGCTTCCTAGTTTGCTCTTTGATTTTCATTGAGTATAAAAGCATAGAAAAAAGGAATCAGATTTTAGAACCTGATTCCTTTTAAGTTGCTTGATTACATGATGTGAAGAACATGTGCCACAATACCCACTGCGAAGAGTGCAAGGATAATAGTGATTGGAGATACTTTTTTCTTAAGCAAGTACATGCAAAGGAGAGTAAGGAGTAGTCCTGATAGTCCAGGGATCAACATATCCAAGTTTTGTTGGAAAGTAGTAACTTTTTCAGGTGTTTGAGACAATCCTTGTCCTACTTGTGCGAATGCTTCTTGGATACCTTTAGATCCTTCTGGCAATTTATCCCAATGGATATAAGCTTTTTCATCTAGTTGAACTTTGGCAACATCGAAAGCAAATTTAATATTTACCCAACGTTGAACAAGGACAGCAAGAATGAACATACCAAGGATAGAAGCACCTTTAGTGATGTCTTGGAGGATACCGCCAGACATATCTTTAGTGATTTCTGATCCAGCCTTGTATCCAATCTCTTGTGTATACCACAAGAATGACATACGAATCAAGTTCCAAAGAACGAAGAAGAGGATTGGACCTAAGATATTACCAGTAAGGGCAAGTGAAGCACCGAGTGATCCAAGGATTGGGCGTACTGTAAACCAGAATACTGGGTCACCGATACCAGCAAGAGGTCCCATCATACCGATTTTAACCCCTTGGATAGCAGCATCATCGATCTCAACACCGTTAGCACGTTCTTCTTCAAGTGCAAGAGTAACCCCCATGATTGGAGCGGCTACGTATGGGTGAGTGTTGAAGAACTCAAGATGGCGTTCAAGAGCAGCGATTTGATCTTCTTTTTTAGTGTAGAGTTTTTTAAGAGCTGGAATTAATGAGTAAGCCCAACCCAAGTTTTGCATACGTTCATAGTTCCAAGAACCTTGTAAGAAAGTTGAACGCCACCAAACTTTTTTACGATCTGATTTAGTTAATTGAAGTTTTTCAGTCATGATGTTTTCAGTCCTTTCTTATCTTAGTAGTCTTCTAGGATATCGCCGATTGGGTCGTTAGAAGTTGCGGCTCCTCCGCCACCATTTCCACCAGTTTTAGAAAGGTGAAGGTAGATAAGAGCGATAGCAACACCGATAGCACCAAATCCGATTAGAGTAATATCTGACACGGCAGCAAGCACGAAACCGATAGCGAAGAATGGCCATACTTCACGAGTTGCCATCATGTTGATAACCATAGCGTAACCAACGGCAACAACCATACCACCACCGATAGCCATACCATCTTTAAGCCAATCAGGCATAGCATTTAGAATGCTTTGTACTGTTTCAGTTGGTACCATTAGAAGGAGTGCTGCAGGGACTGCAATACGAAGACCTTGAAGAAGAAGTGCGACAAAGTGAGCACGTTCAACTGCTTTGAAGTCACCTTTTTTAGCAGAAGCATCAGCAGTGTGAACCAATCCGACAGAGAGTGTACGGACAATCATAGTCAAGAATAGACCAGCAACTGCAAGAGGGATAGCAACTGCTTGGGCAACACCGATACCTGTCTTAGTAAAGTCGCCACCAAGAACCATGATAATGGCAGCAGCAACAGAAGCAAGAGCAGCGTCAGGAGCTACGGCAGCTCCGATGTTAGCCCAACCAAGGGCGATCATTTGAAGAGAACCACCAAGGATGATCCCTGCTTCAAGGTTACCAGTAACAAGACCGATAAGGGTACAAGCTACGATTGGTTGATGGAATTGGAACTGGTCGAGGATACCTTCAAGACCTGCTAGGAAGGCTACAACGACTACTAAAACCATAGAAATAATAGACATCTTTAAAATCCTTTCATAAAATCGATTATTGCACGTTTGCTTTGTTGATCAAGTCAAACAAATCTTTTTTGGTGTCGTTTGGTACTTTACGTACATCAAATTCAACACCAAGGTCACGCATTTTTTCAAATGTAGCAACGTCTTCTTTATCCATAGACAAAACGTTGTTAACCATTGTTTTACCAGTTGAGTGAGCCATTGATCCAACATTAAGAGTTTTGATTGGCACGCCACCTTCGATAGCACGAAGGGCATCTTGAGGTGTTTCAAACAAGATAAGGGCATGTGTTCCTCCGAAGCGAGGGTCTTTTGCAACGTCGATTAGTTTTTGGATAGGAACAACGTTTGCTTTCACTTTACCTGGAGCTGCTTGTTTAATCAATTCTTTACGTAATTCGTCTTTAGCTACGTTATCTGAAGCAACGATGATACGGTCTGCTTTTGAATCTGGAGTCCAAGCAGTTGCAACTTGACCGTGAAGTAAACGAGTGTCTAGACGGGCAAGGTTGATTTTGAGTTTACCGTCTCCGATGACAGTTCCTTCTGGAATAGCAGCTTGGGCAACTGGAGCAGCTGCAGCGCTTGCTACTTCCTCAACTGGGTTTAGCTCTTCTGGAAGAGCTTTGATGCCATCTTTGGCTTCTTTAATGATATTCGCAGCGACTTTTTCTACACCTGCAGCAGCGTCCATGAGGCGCTCTGTGTAGGCTTGAATTAACATCGGTAAGTTAAGTCCTGTGATGATGGCAAACTTACGCTCAGGATTTTCTCCCATCACGCGGCTAGCTTGGTTAAATGGAGATCCACTCCAAAGGTCAGCCAAAACTAGAACCTCATCTTCTGCGTCAAATGCAGCAACAGCGTTATTAAACTTAGCGTATAAATCATCAGGACCTTCGTTTGGCATAAAGGTTACAACTTGAACCTTTTCTTGTTCACCAAAGATCATAGATCCTGACTGATGAATACCCGCAGCAAATTCGCCGTGGCTCGCAATAATGATTCCGATACTCATTATTGTCATTCCTCCTTTTTTGTTTTAGTTTTCGTTTAAGAAAACTTTAAGACTGTTTAAGTATAAACCGTTTTCATCTAAAAATCAACTATTTATCATAAAATAATTAAAAAGATTACATCTGAAAATATTGATATATTGAGTTTTAGAGAAGTTTTTTTGAATCCTTATTTAAAAATTTAATATAAAAAAGTTGGAAGCGTATTCCAACTTTTAAAATAGGTTTCTAATAGATTAGTGGGTGAAGTCGAGTACCATACGTCCTTGGATTTGACCTTTTTCCATTTCGTCGAAAATGGCTACGGCATCTTCTATTGGACGTTTTTGAACAACTGGAACTACTAAACCTTCTGCACCGAATTGGAAGGCTTCTTCCAAGTCTTTACGAGTTCCAACGAGAGAACCAATGACTTGGATTCCATCTAGAACAGTTTTCACGATGCTGAGTTCCATCATTTCAGAAGGAAGACCAACAGCGACTACGCGACCACCGGCACGAACTGAGTCAACAGCCTGGTTGAAGGCAACTTTAGACACAGCAGTTACGACAGCTGAATGAGCTCCACCATCTGTTTTTTCCTTGATGAGTCCAGGTACATCTTCAACTTCTAGGCCGTTAATAACAATGTCAGCACCTACTTCTTTTGCAAGGGCAAGTTTGTCGTTATTGATATCAACGGCGATGACATGAGCATTGAATACTTTTTTAGCATATTGAACAGCCAGGTTACCAAGTCCACCAGCACCGTAAAGAACAACCCATTGACCTGGTTCAACTTTTGCTTCTTTTATAGCTTTATAGGTTGTTACACCAGCACATGTGATAGAAGAGGCTTGGGCTGGATCAAGTCCGTCAGGAACTTTAACAGCATAGTCTGCAGTTACAATACATTGTTCAGCCATACCACCATCTACCGAGTAGCCGGCATTTTTCACTGTACGGCAAAGGGTTTCGCGACCAGTTGTACAGTATTCGCAAGTGCCACATCCTTCAAAGAACCAAGCAACGCTGACACGGTCGCCAACTTTAAGACTCTTAACATCTGGTGCAATCTCTTTAACGATACCAACACCTTCGTGTCCAAGAACACGTCCTGGTACCTGACCGAAGTCGCCATGAGCAACGTGAAGGTCAGTGTGGCAAACACCACAGTATTCAATTTCTACAAGTGCTTCCCCAGTTTCAAGTGGACGGAGTACTTTTTCTTCAATAGCAACACCAGTGCTTTCTGGATTTACAACAACAGCTTTCATAGCTATCCTCCTTGATATTGACCGAGAACAGGGACAACGGGACTGGATTGATTTTGTGTCAACAGAGTCGAGTGTGACGAGCTCTCTTGTATTTATATGTGAAGTATATCACAAAAGAAAGCCTTTTCCAAGGTTTTGGAGGCAAAAAATAGAACAATCGATTAACTGGTTGATGAGACTGTGAAAAGAGCACAAAGACCAGCTTGCAAGCTGGTCAGAATGGACTATAAGAATAAATCTTGCAGGGTTTTGGCAACCCCGTCTTGGTCATTTGTCAAGGAAATTTGCTCATCTGCATAGGGGAGTAGCTCTGGGTTGGCATTTTTCATGGCATAACCTTTCCCAGCAAAAGCGAGCATTTCGGTATCATTGTGTTCATCTCCAAAGGCAATCAAATCTTTTTTGTCACGGTTCATTACCTTGAGCAAGTAGTCCAAAGCAAAGGCCTTGTTGACACCTTTTGGGGTACATTCAAGGATATTGAGCGGACCTCCCCAGGTATTGATAGACAGTTGATACTGGTAGAAGGCGTTCATTTCTTTTGCCAAGGCATACTTGTCACTGGCTCTGGTCTGCAACAGAATACAGTTAGGGTCCTTGGTCACTAACTCAGGCTGGAATTGATCTTCAGGCTGGAAAGCTTCTACCCCAAATAGTTTGGGATTGGCAATCTCTTCATTGGGATTTGTAATGTAGAATTTTTTACGATATTCTCCAGCGATAAAATCGGCTTGAATGTCCTCTGAACGTTGAACCATGTCTAGCAGATATTTTTTGTCTACGGTTAAACACTTTTCAAAGTTCCAAACTTGGTCTGGTAAATGAGTGAGGGAACCGTTGAAATTAATCATAGGAGTGTTTAAGCCTAGTTCACGGTAGAAATCTTTTGACATGCGGTAAGGGCGACCCGTCGTAATAATAACCTGATGCCCTTTTTCAGTAACTTTTTTTATGGTTTCTTTGGTAAAGTCAGAAATCTGACTGTCTGAGTTGAGCAGGGTTCCATCCAGGTCAACTGCAATAATTTTTTTCGTCATAGGGACCTTTCTAGCGTCTTTTCAGATAAGATGTCTTCTATTATAACAAAAAGCAGGCAGAAAAGCAGATTCCAAACAAAAAATGAAATTTCATCAAATTCTTAAATAAATCAAACAAAGATATTGAAAAAGTGAATGATAAATGATATAATTCTATTATTGTTCGTAAAAATTAAAAGGAGATTGATAATGGACAAATTATTTAAACTAAAAGAGAACGGTACAGACGTTCGTACAGAGGTTCTCGCTGGTTTAACAACCTTCTTTGCAATGAGTTATATTCTCTTTGTAAACCCACAAATTCTTTCGCAAACAGGAATGCCTGCTCAAGGTGTCTTCCTCGCAACGATTATCGGTGCAGTTGCTGGTACCCTGATGATGGCCTTCTACGCCAACTTGCCATATGCTCAAGCGCCAGGTATGGGACTCAATGCCTTCTTTACCTTTACAGTTGTATTCGGACTTGGTTATTCATGGCAAGAAGCCTTGGCTATGGTCTTCATCTGTGGGGTCATTTCATTGATTATTACCTTGACAAATGTTCGTAAAATGATCATTGAATCGATTCCGAATGCCCTTCGCTCAGCTATCTCAGCTGGTATCGGTGTCTTCCTTGCCTACGTGGGAATTAAGAATGCTGGGCTTTTGAAATTCTCTATTGATCCAGGGAACTACACGGTTGCAGGAGAAGGGGCTGACAAGGCTCAAGCAGCGATTACAGCAAATGCATCAGCAGTTCCAGGATTGGTCAGCTTTAATAATCCAGCTGTTTTGGTGGCTCTTGCAGGACTTGCCATTACGATCTTCTTTGTTATCAAAGGGATTAAAGGGGGAATTATCCTCTCTATCTTGACAACAACTGTTCTTGCTATCGCAGTTGGTTTGGTAGATTTGTCTAGTATCGATTTTGCTAATAACCACGTTGGTGCAGCCTTTGAAGACTTGAAGACAGTCTTTGGTGCAGCTCTTGGTTCAGAAGGCTTGGGAGCTTTGATTTCAGATACAGCTCGCTTGCCTGAAACTCTGATGGCTATTCTTGCCTTCTCATTGACAGATATTTTTGATACAATTGGTACCTTGATCGGTACAGGTGAAAAAGTTGGTATCGTAGCGACAAATGGTGAAAACCACCAATCAGCTAAGTTGGATAAGGCTCTTTACTCTGACTTGATTGGTACTTCAATTGGTGCCATCGCTGGTACTTCGAACGTAACGACTTATGTCGAGTCTGCTGCTGGTATCGGTGCAGGTGGACGTACTGGTTTGACAGCCTTGGTCGTGGCAATCTGTTTTGCGATCTCAAGCTTCTTTAGCCCACTTCTAGCGATTGTACCAACAGCCGCTACAGCTCCAATCTTGATTATCGTTGGGATTATGATGTTGGCTAGCTTGAAAAATATCCATTGGGATGATATGTCTGAAGCGGTTCCTGCTTTCTTCACATCTATCTTTATGGGATTCAGCTACTCTATCACTCAAGGGATTGCAGTTGGTTTCTTGACTTACACTTTGACTAAGCTTGTTAAAGGTCAAGCTAAAGATGTTCATGTCATGATTTGGATTTTGGATGCCTTGTTTATCCTTAACTACATCAGTATGGCCTTATAATAGGATAACCCAGGGGGATTTTCCCCCTTTTTTAATATAAAGGAGATGGGTGATGAAAGAGAAAAATATGTGGAAAGAATTATTGAATCGTGCAGGTTGGCTGTTAATCTTTTTGCTGGCGACAATTTTATATCAGATTCCTATAGGGGTTACTGCTATTTTAACTTTAAATGCAGTACCACTGTTGCAGTCAGGACTGATAGTTGCTGGTATTTCGATTGTAGTTTTGGCACTATTTATTTTTGGAGCTCGTAAAACGCAATTAGCAAGTTTTAATTTTTCTTTTTTTAGAGCGAAGGATTTGGCACGTTTGGGCTTGAGTTATTTAGTTATTATCGGGTCAAATATACTTGGTTCTATCTTGTTACAACTGTCAAATGAGACGACAACAGGGAATCAGTCTCAGATTAACGATATGGTTCAGAATAGTTCTCTGATTTCCAGTTTCTTCTTGTTGGCCTTGCTTGCTCCAATTTGTGAGGAAATCTTGTGCCGTGGGATTGTTCCTAAAAAGATTTTCCGAGGCAAGGAGAATTTGGGATTTGTAGTCGGTACGATTGTGTTTGCTTTATTGCATCAACCAAGTAATTTACCTTCTTTATTGATTTATGGAGGTATGTCGATCGTTCTATCTTGGACGGCTTACAAGACCCAACGTTTGGAAATGTCTATCTTACTTCACATGATTGTGAATGGGGTTGCTTTCTGTTTGTTGGCTCTCGTGGTGATTTTGAGTCGGACATTAGGGATCTCTGTTTAAGATTTTTGACAATTGCTTACTTGTTTCTACTGGGAAAAAGATGAATGCAATCGTGTCCATCTTTTTCTTTTTATGGTAAAATAGAGAAATAATATGGTGAAAAGCCTTGAGGGAGTGACCGATATGTCAAGTAAAGCCAATCATGCAAAGACAGCTATTTGCGGAATTATCAATGTAACCCCAGACTCCTTTTCGGACGGTGGTCAATTTTTTGCTCTTGAGCAAGCACTCCAGCAGGCTCGTAAATTGATAGCAGAAGGAGCCAGCATGCTAGATATCGGCGGAGAATCGACTCGGCCGGGAAGCAGCTATGTTGAGATAGAAGAGGAAATCCAGCGTGTTGTTCCAGTGATTAAAGCGATTCGCAAGGAAAGTGATGTCCTCATCTCTATTGATACTTGGAAAAGTCAGGTGGCAGAGGCTGCTTTGGCTGCTGGTGCCAATCTAGTCAATGATATCACTGGTCTCATGGGTGATGAAAAAATGGCCCATGTGGTTGCTAAGGCTGGAGCGAAAGTAATCATTATGTTTAATCCAGTCATGGCTCGACCTCAGCATCCTAGCTCGCTCATCTTTCCTCATTTTGGTTTTGGACAAGCTTTTACAGAGGAAGAGTTAGCTGACTTTGAAAAATTGCCAATCGAAGAGTTGATGGAGACTTTTTTTGAACGAGCACTAGCGAGAGCAGAGGAAGCTGGGATTGCTCAAGAAAACATCCTGCTGGATTCAGGAATTGGCTTTGGTCTGACCAAGAAAGAAAATCTGCTTCTTTTACGGGATCTGGATAAACTACATCAGAAAGGCTATCCAATCTTTCTCGGAGTGTCGCGCAAGCGGTTTGTCATCAATATTCTTGAAGAAAATGGTTTTGAAGTCAATCCTGAGACAGAACTTGGTTTCCGCAATCGAGATACGGCTTCGGCTCATGTAACCAGTATCGCTGCGAGACAGGGTGTGGAAGTGGTGCGCGTGCATGATGTAGTTAGTCACAGGATGGCAGTTGAAATTGCCTCCGCCATTCGTCTGGCTGATGAAGCGGAAGATTTAGATTTAAAACAATATAAATAAGATGAAAGAAATTCAAAACAATCAGTGGATTGCTAACTACCGGACGGACCAACCGCATTTTGGCTTGGAACGAATGGAGGAACTATTAGCTTTGCGTGGCAATCCCCATCTCAAACTCAAGGTCATCCATATCGGAGGGACCAATGGCAAGGGTTCTACCATTGCTTTTTTGAAAAATATGCTGGAAAAGCTAGGGCTGAGAGTTGGTGTGTTCAGCTCGCCCTATCTCATTCATTATACAGACCAGATTAGCATCAATGGGAAATCTATTCCCGAGGCTAGACTCGAAACTCTCATGGCAGACTATCAGTCTTTGCTGGAGGGAGAAGCGGCCGCTAATTTACAAGGTACAACCGAGTTTGAGATTATCACAGCTATAGCCTATGACTACTTTGCCTCAGAGCAAGTAGATGTGGCCATCATGGAAGTGGGGATGGGTGGACTTTTAGATAGTACCAATGTCTGCCAGCCAATTTTAACAGGCATCACGACCATTGGACTGGATCATGTAGCCCTACTTGGGGACACCTTGGAGGCCATAGCAGAGCAGAAAGCTGGTATTATCAAACAAGGAATTCCCTTGGTGTCAGGTCGCATTTCTCCAGAAGCGTTGGCTGTGATTGACCGCATTGCGGAAGGGAAAGATGCGCCGAGACTTGCCTGTGGGAAAGATTATCAGGTTCGTCATCAAGAGAGTGTGGTAACGGGTGAAGTATTTGACTATACCAGTGCTGTCAGACAAGGTCGTTTCCAGACTGGCCTGCTTGGTTTGCACCAGATAGAGAATGCAGGGATGGCCATAGCTTTACTTGATACTTTTTGTCAAGAAGATGGGCGAGAACTAGCGAGTAATGATTTGGTTTCTCAAGCCTTGGAAGAAACCAGGTGGCCAGGGCGTTTGGAGGTCGTGTCGAGAGAACCCTTGATGATCTTGGACGGGGCCCACAATCCTCATGCTATCAAGGCTTTATTGGCAACCTTACAAGAACGCTTTGCGGATTATCATAAGGAAATCCTCTTTACCTGCATCAAAACCAAGGCCTTGGAAGATATGTTGGATTTGTTGGAGGAAATCCCAGATACCGAGCTTACCCTGACACATTTTGACGATAGTCGGGCGACTGATGAAAGCGTGCTGAAAGAGGCAGCTAAGTCTAGAAATCTCAGCTACCAGGGGTGGCAGGATTTTCTAGAGCAGAAATTGACAGATAAAAAAGAAGAGAAAAAAACAGTTAGGATTGTCACGGGTTCCTTGTATTTCTTGAGCCAAGTGAGAGCCTATCTGATGGAGAGGAAGAACGAGAATGGATACACAAAAAATTGAAGCAGCTGTAAAAATGATTATCGAGGCTGTAGGAGAGGACGCTAACCGCGAGGGTTTGCAGGAAACACCTGCTCGTGTAGCCCGTATGTACCAAGAGATTTTTTCAGGTCTTGGTCAAACAGCGGAGGAACATTTGTCAAAATCCTTTGAGATTATTGACGATAATATGGTGGTAGAAAAGGATATTTTTTTCCATACCATGTGTGAACACCACTTCTTGCCATTTTATGGTAGAGCACATATTGCCTACATTCCAGATGGTCGTGTGGCAGGTTTGTCTAAGCTAGCCCGTACGGTTGAAGTTTATTCTAAAAAACCACAAATTCAAGAACGTTTGAATATCGAAGTGGCCGATGCCTTGATGGAGTATCTAGGTGCTAAAGGAGCCTTTGTTGTCATTGAGGCGGAACATATGTGTATGAGCATGCGTGGTGTCAGAAAACCAGGAACTGCAACCTTGACGACAGTAGCTAGAGGTCTATTTGAAACAGATAAGGACCTTCGAGACCAAGCTTATCGTTTAATGGGACTATAATACTCTTCGAAAATCAAATTCAAACCACGTCAGCTTTCATCTGCAACCTCAAAACAGTGTTTTGAGCAGCCTGCGGCTAGCTTTCTAGTTTGCATTTTGATTTTCATTGAGTATAAAAAAAATTCGCTTGAAGCGGATTTTTCTAGAAAGGAATCATTATGGATCAACTGCAGATTAAGGATTTGGAAATTTTTGCCTATCATGGTCTTTTTCCTAGTGAGAAAGAATTAGGGCAAAAGTTTGTCGTTTCAGCTATCCTATTCTATGATATGACTAAGGCGGCTACAGAATTGGATTTAACAGCTTCTGTCCATTATGGAGAACTGTGTCAGCAGTGGACGACTTGGTTTCAGGAGAGCACTGAAGATTTGATTGAAACGGTAGCCTACAAACTGGTAGAACGTACCTTTGAGGCTTATCCTCTTGTCCAAGAAATAAAGCTGGAACTGAAAAAGCCTTGGGCACCAGTGCATTTGCCACTAGATACTTGCTCGGTAACCATTCATCGCCGCAAGCAACGGGCCTTTATCGCCCTAGGAAGCAATATGGGAGATAAACAAGCAAACTTGAAACAAGCCATTGAGAAAATGCGAGCTCGAGGTATCCATATTCTCAAAGAGTCCAGTGTCTTGACGACGGAGCCTTGGGGTGGTGTGGAGCAAGATAGCTTTGCTAATCAAGTGGTTGAGGTTGAAACCTGGTTGCCGGCCCCAGTTCTATTAGAGAACTTGTTAGACATTGAGTCAGAGATGGGACGGGTGAGAGAAGTACATTGGGGGCCTCGTTTGATTGATTTGGACTTGCTCTTTGTGGAGGACCAGGTCCTTTATACAGATGACCTTATTTTGCCCCATCCTTACATAGCGGAACGCCTTTTTGTTCTTGAGTCTCTACAAGAAATTGCGCCTCATTTTATCCATCCGACATTAAAGCAACCGATCCGCAACTTGTATAATGCTTTGAAACAATAGAAAAAACTCTAGTTTTCAGTCGCTTGTAACTGAAGGCTAGAGTTTTTAAAATAGGTCATTTTCTTCTGGGAGGAGGATAGTTTCTCTACCGTCCATATCTAAAACCAGGACTCTCGGGGGATAAAGAGGGTCAAAGGGATGGTTAAAATCAAAATCAATGGCTGTAGGGAGGTGTTGACTTGAGAAGTGGAAGGTAATTTTTCCTTGGTTATTGAGCAATTGAAACTCAAGTTCTTCTTCCAATTCAAAGACATTTTTTAAGAAGTGGTCGATGATATACCAAAAAGAGTCAATAACGTCATCAGGCAAGCTGGTAACAATGCCAAAACTAGCCGATCGCATGTGGGTATTGGTAAAAGCCATATTTCTACCCCCTTTCTTTCCCTTATCATACAGCAAATAGGATTAAAAATCAAGAAAAGGTAATTTTTTCTTCATAAACATAGTTTTCTATGAAATTTTTTTCAAATAATCTTCAAAAAATACTTGAAAGTGTTTACAAATAGTGATAAAATGGAATAAGTAGAAGCATGAAAACGAAATTTTCATACCGTCTCTTTTTTTGGAGTCTCGTGAGGTATGATATAGAAAGGAAATGGAATGAATACAGACGATACAGTAACGATTTATGATGTCGCCCGTGAAGCAGGAGTTTCAATGGCGACAGTTAGCCGTGTAGTCAATGGCAATAAGAATGTAAAAGAGAATACCCGTAAAAAAGTGCTTGAGGTAATTGACCGTTTGGATTACCGTCCAAATGCCGTGGCGCGTGGTCTTGCAAGTAAAAAGACAACCACTGTCGGAGTTGTGATTCCAAATATTACCAATGGTTATTTCTCAACGCTTGCTAAAGGGATTGATGATATCGCTGAAATGTACAAGTATAATATTGTCCTTGCTAATAGTGATGAGGATGATGACAAGGAAGTTTCAGTTGTCAATACATTGTTTTCTAAGCAAGTAGATGGTATCATCTTTATGGGCTACCACTTGACTGAAAAAATTCGTTCAGAGTTTTCTCGTTCTCGGACACCAGTTGTTCTTGCAGGAACTGTGGATGTAGAACATCAGCTTCCAAGTGTTAATATTGACTACAAACAAGCAACGATTGATGCAGTAACCTACCTTGCTAAAGAGAACGAGCGCATTGCTTTCGTTAGTGGTCCGCTAGTGGATGACATCAATGGTAAGGTTCGTTTGGTTGGCTACAAGGAAGCCTTGAAAAAAGCAGGGATTTCTTATAGCGAAGGATTGGTATTTGAGTCTAAATACACTTATGAAGATGGCTATGCCTTGGCAGAACGCTTGATTTCATCAAACGCAACTGCAGCAGTTGTAACAGGTGATGAACTAGCAGCAGGTGTCTTGAACGGCCTTGCTGATAAGGGGGTGTCAGTACCAGAAGAGTTTGAAATCATTACTAGTGATGATTCACAGGTCTCTCGCTTTACCCGTCCAAACTTGACAACTATTGCCCAACCTCTTTATGACCTTGGTGCTATTAGTATGCGTATGTTGACTAAGATTATGCACAAGGAAGAGTTGGAAGAACGTGAAGTTCTCTTACCTCATGGTTTGACAGAACGTCGTTCAACACGAAAACGGAAATAGAAAAAATCAGGGAATCGTGAAGATTTCCTGATTTGTTTTTAGAGGAGGGAATTATACTCAATGAAAATCAAAGTGCAAACTAGGAAGCTAACCACAGGTTGCTCAAAGTACTGCTTTGAGGTTGTAGATGAAACTGACGAAGTCAGTAACCATACGTACGGTAAGGCGACGTTGATGCGGTTTGAAGAGATTTTCGAAGAGTATTAGCCTTCCATATAGTCTTTCAAAGCCTGTCCTGTTAGTCCGGCATTGAGGGCGATGAGGAGTTTCAAACGGGCTTTTTGGGCGTTGAGTTCTTTAACAAAGAAGACACCAGATTTTTGCAACTGCACGCCCCCACCTTGGTAGGCATAAACAGGCTCAGCGATACCGTTAAAGCATCGTGAAACCAGGGCGACTGGGATTCCTTTTTGCAGAAGGCTTTCTAATTTTTGAGCCGTTTCTTTGGGAATATTACCAGCTCCGAAGGCTTGGATAATCAAACCGTCCAATTGATCTAAATCCAGCATATCAATCAGCTCATCTGTCATACCAGCATAAGCCGAGATAATAGGGACTAAACCTTGTATGTGATCAAGGTCAAAGCGAACACGAGGTTCAGCTGTTTTAAAGTAGAGGATTTCGTGTTTCATAATCAGACCAAGTGGCCCGTGTGTTGGAGTCTGGAAGGTGCTGACGTTGGTTGTATGCGTTTTGGTAACATACTTGGCAGCGTGGATTTCATCGTTCATAACGACCAAAACTCCTTTGTCAGCAGCTCTGTCATCGCTAGCCACTCGTAAAGCGCTCAGATAATTATAAACACCGTCACTACCGAGTTCGTTGGAGCTGCGCATGGCACCTGTTAGAACGATAGGCATATGGGGAACTTCCATGGTATCAAGGAAATAAGCTGTTTCCTCTAAAGTATCGGTCCCGTGTGTGATCACCACTCCATCGTAGTTATCTGCTTCATCTTTGATTTTTTGGTAGAGGGCCAGCATATGCTTGGGTTTGATATGGGGGCTTGGCAGGTTAAAAAAGTCCAAGGCGTGGACTTGGATTCCTTCAAGAGGATTGGACACATGGTTCATGGGATTATCTGAACTCGTCACAACAGCGCCAGAAGCATCGGCTTGCATGGAAATAGTTCCACCCGTATGTAAAACAAGGATTTTCTTAGGCATGATTTACTCACTCTTTCTGAAATGTGGTATAATCATTGTATCACAAAAGGGGAGATTGGGATAGGATGGAAGTCAAAGCTGTTTTTTTTGATATCGATGGAACCTTGGTTAACGATCGCAAGAGTGTTTTGAAATCCACTAAGGACGCGATTAAGATTGTCAAAGAACAAGGGGTGCTAGTTGGTGTAGCGACAGGGCGAGGACCTTTTTTTGTTAAGGAATTGATGGACGATTTGGATCTGGACTTTGCGGTAACCTACAATGGCCAGTATATCTTTACTAAAGACAGAGTCTTGTTCACGAGCCCAATTTCCAAGTTACATTTGCGCCAGCTCATTACGTATGCTAAAAAAGAGGGCAAGGAGATTGCCCTAGGGACCAAGGATGCTATGCTGGGTTCTAAAATCATGTCCTTTGGTCTGGGTTCTTTTTCCCAACGAATCAGTCGCTTCGTTCCCTCTGTTTTAACTCGGACAGTGAGTTATTCCTTTAATCGTATGGTCAGCAAGGTTGTTCCCCAAAAGGAAGAAGACCTGCTTGATCTAATGAATCAGCCTATCTACCAAGTCTTGATGCTGATGACGCCAGAAGAATCTGAGAAGGCAGCAGCTGATTTTGAAGACTTGAAATTGACACGTAGCAATCCTTTTGCAGCGGATGTCATCAATCAAGGAAATTCTAAATTGGAAGGCATTCGACGAGTTGGGAAAGAATATGGTTTTGACCTCAACCAAGTGATGGCCTTTGGTGATTCGGATAACGACCTTGAAATGCTGGCTGGTGTCGGTATGTCAGTTGCTATGGGAAATGGTAGTAGCAGTGTCAAGGAAGTTGCCAAACACATCACCACCAGCAATCAGCAAGACGGAATCCACAAGGCCTTGGAACATTTTGGTGTTTTGGCTTCAGAAAAAGTCTTTGTCAGCCGTGACTATCATTTCAATAAGGTCAAGACCTTCCACCACATGATGGATGAACGAACCCAAGAAGAACCTCGAGCTTGGGATTTAGAAGGTGCAACCCACAGGGCTGGCTTTAAAATAGAAGAATTGGTGGAGTTTGTTCGAGCTGCCAGTCCTTCTGAAGAGGACTTTGGTCAAGCTCTATCGCAACTTCATCAGGCTCTTGATAAGGCAGCAGAGAAAGTAGCCAAGAAGACACCTGCCCAGCAAGATTTGGTAGGGCAGGTGGATGCCCTGATTGACACGCTTTATTTTACCTATGGTAGCTTTGTTTTGATGGGGGTGGACCCAGAACGTATTTTTGATATCGTCCATCAGGCCAATATGGGGAAAATTTTTCCAGATGGCAAGGCTCATTTTGATCCAGTGACCCATAAAATCTTAAAACCAGATGATTGGGAAGAAAAATATGCTCCAGAACCTGCTATTAAAAAGGAACTGCAGCGCCAGCTCAAGGCTTATGAACGCCATAAAGAGAGAAATAATACTCAATGAAAATCAAAGAGCAAACTAGGAAACTAGCCGCAGGCTGCTCAAAACACTGTTTTGAGGTTGCAGATAGAACTGACGAAGTCAGCTCAAAACACTGTTTTGAGGTTGCAGATAGAACTGACGAAGTCAGTAACATATATACGGCAAGGCGACGTTGACGTTAGTATAAATAGTAAACAAAAAGGAGCGCTGAGCTCCTTTTCTTTGTGATTATAAGGTTTTTTCTTGTTCTCTCACAACCAGCAAATCAACCTTAGCATGGCGGAGGATGTATTCAGATGAAGAACCGACCAAGAGGCGTTCAAAGGCGTTGAGACCAGTTGCGCCAACGAGGATGAGGTCCACTTCCTCAGCATCGGGAATAGTACGTGCCAGTAGAGTTTTTGGATTTCCCATTTCAATGACGATATGAACATCTGCCACACCAGCATCTTTAGCACGTTTTTCGTACTCTTTCATCAAACTTTCAGCGTCGACTTGGAGTTCTTCGTAAACTTCAGCATCAAAGGTGGATACGCTTTGGAGTGCGCGTGTGTCAATGACATGTGCGATGGTGAGTTTAGCGTCGTTTCGTAGAGCAGAATGAACTCCCTTGACAAAAGCCAAGTCTGCTTCTTTAGAACCATCGATTGCGACCATGATATTTTGGTAACGTTGTGCCATAATGAAACCTCCTGAAATTTTCTTACTATAATTGTAAACCTTTTCACTATAGAAGTAAAGCAAAAAAAGTATTTTTCAAAAGAATGTTATCGATTAAAATCTATATAAATATATGATAAAATAAAAGAAAGGATAGCAGGAAAGAAGTGAAGGGAGGGAGAATGATGAAGCACTCTTTTCAAGAAACAAAAAAATCAAATTTCCTTTATTATGGAATCATCCTAGTTTCAGTCTTGCTAGAAGTTATCATGATCTGGCAATTAGAGAAGCTAATTCCGCTTCTCTATCCAGGTTTTGTTGGCTTTTTAGTCTTTCACCTACTCTACCATCTAATCTTATTCCTAGTCGCTAAACGAAGTGGGCGTTGGGATTACTTGATGATATGGGGGCTTTTCCTCATGTTCAATCTTCTCTATGACTCCTTTTTAGGCTTGCTTTTTCTAGGTTTATCTTTTGGTATGTGATGTGACTTTCGCAAAATACCTGCTATCTCCCCTGTCTTGGCCTCGCTTTTAGCGAGGCTTTTCTTCTGTAGGATTTTAGTGACACATTTCAGTAAACTTGTCGCATTCTCTTTCTAGTGGTATAATGTTACTATCCTGACGAATTGAGGAAACAAGATGAAAGAATATAACAAGTCTAGTAAGTTAGAGCATGTTGCTTATGATATCCGTGGTCCTGTTTTGGAAGAAGCCATGCGGATGCGAGCAAACGGAGAAAAGATTTTACGTCTGAATACAGGAAATCCAGCAGAATTTGGCTTTACAGCGCCAGACGAGGTCATTCATGACTTGATTATGAATGCGCGTGATAGTGAAGGATATTCTGACTCCAAAGGGATTTTCTCAGCCCGTAAGGCTATCATGCAGTATTGCCAATTGAAGAAATTCCCAAACGTAGATATTGATGATATCTACCTTGGAAATGGTGTCAGTGAGTTGATTGTCATGTCCATGCAGGGGCTTTTGGACAATGGAGACGAGGTCTTGGTGCCAATGCCAGACTATCCCCTTTGGACAGCGGCTGTCAGCCTAGCTGGAGGAAATGCCGTTCACTATATCTGTGATGAAGCTGCAGAATGGTACCCAGATATTGACGATATCAAGTCAAAAATCACTTCTAATACCAAGGCAATCGTCCTTATCAATCCAAACAACCCAACTGGAGCCCTTTATCCTAAGGAACTCTTGTTGGAGATTATTGAGATTGCCCGTCAAAACGATTTGATTATCTTTGCGGATGAAATTTACGACCGCATGGTCATGGATGGACATGTGCATACGCCTGTGGCGAGTCTGGCACCAGATGTCTTCTGTGTCAGCATGAATGGCCTGTCAAAATCCCACCGTATTGCTGGTTTCCGTGTGGGTTGGATGGTCTTGTCTGGACCTAAGACACACGTTAAAGGCTATATCGAAGGGCTCAATATGCTATCCAATATGCGCCTTTGCTCTAACGTTTTGGCCCAACAAGTCGTACAAACTTCCTTGGGTGGTCACCAATCAGTTGATGAATTGCTCCTTCCTGGTGGACGAATTTACGAGCAAAGAAATTTCATTTACAATGCCATTCAAGATATTCCAGGTTTGTCTGCGGTTAAACCTAAAGCTGGACTCTATATCTTCCCTAAAATCGACCGCAATATGTACCGTATCGATGATGATGAACAGTTTGTTCTTAATTTCTTGAAGCAGGAAAAGGTTCTCTTGGTTCATGGTCGAGGCTTTAACTGGCAGGAACCAGACCACTTCCGTATCGTTTACCTTCCTCGTGTTGATGAACTGGCCCAAATCCAAGAAAAGATGACTCGTTTCTTGAAACAGTATCGTAGATAGGGCTTACATTCGAAAAAGCTGGAAACATTTGCCTAGGGCTATTGACAAAAGTGAAAGAATCAGATAGAATAGTAAAGTATGTTTAGTAACTGATCACTTTATAGCCGGCTAAACGAATACAAAATCTATGAGGAGGTATTCATCGTGAAACGTACTTATCAACCAAGTAAACTTCGTCGTGCGCGCAAACACGGATTCCGTAACCGTATGTCAACTAAAAACGGTCGTCGCGTATTGGCAGCTCGTCGTCGTAAAGGACGCAAAGTTTTGGCTGCATAATCCAAACGAATTATATCAAAAATCAGTAGGAACTCGAGTCTACTGATTTTTATTTTTGTAAAAAAAGTTAAAAAGGCTTTATATTTTTGCTCAAATAGTGTATAATATTTCACATACTGTAAAAAATGGAGAATAATCATGAAGAAATCAAAAGTTATGCTTTTTGGAGCTATGGCTTTGACAGCAGGTCTAGCTCTAGCGGCATGTGGGGCATCCCAATCAAGCAATGCAGACAAGACTTACTCTTATATCTTTGTCAATAACCCAGATACCTTGGATTATATTACCTCTACACGAGACTCTACATCTAGTATCACAACCAACTTGGTTGATGGTTTGTTGGAAAATGACCAGTATGGCAATCTCATCCCATCTATGGCTGAGTCATGGACCGTGTCAAAAGATGGTTTGACTTACACTTATAAAATCCGTCAGGGGGCTAAATGGTACACTTCTGAAGGAGAAGAGTATGCGGATGTGACGGCTCATGATTTTGTGACTGGTCTCAAGTATGCGGCTGATAAAAAAGCTGAGAACTTGTACTTGGTTCAAGACTCTATCAAGGGACTAGCAGACTATGTTGAAGGGAAATCATCTGATTTTGGAACTGTTGGTGTTAAGGCGGTGGATGATTACACACTACAATACACCCTCAACCAACCTGAGACTTATTGGAACTCTAAAACAACAGCAAGTATCCTTAGTCCTGTAAATGAAGCCTTCTTGAAGTCTCAGGGAGATGACTTTGGAAGTGTGACACCATCAAGTATTTTGTCAAATGGTCCTTACTTGTTTAAATCCTTCACATCAAAATCTTTGATTGAATTTGATAAAAACCCTAATTACTGGGATAAGGATAATGTTAAAATCGAGAAAGTGAAACTCTCTTTCTTTGACGGTTCTGACCAAGACAGCATTGCTAGAGGTTTCTTGGATGGTAACTATACAGATGGTCGTATCTTCCCAACAAGTTCAGTCTTTGCTGAACTCAAGAAGGGAAATGAGGACAAGATTACCTATACACCACAAAACTCAGTTACTTTCTATTATCTTTTCAACGTGAATCGTCAAAGCTACAAGCAAACTATGAAACAGTCTGATAAGGAAAAGACAGATTCACGCGCAGCTATGCAAAATAAAGATTTCCGTCAGGCTATCAACTTTGCCTTTGACCGTCATGCTTATGCAGCGCAGACAAATGGTGAAGATGGAGCAGACCGTATCTTGCGTAACACGATTACACCAAGTAACTTTGTCCAAGTTGGTGATAAGAACTTCGGTGATATTGTCAATGAAAAAATTGTCAATTACGGTAAAGATTGGGCAAATATCAATCTAAACGATGGTAAGCAAGCCTTCTTGAACCCTGACAAGGCCAAAGAAAAATTTGCTAAGGCTAAAGAAAGTCTGCAAGCTCAGGGAGTAACCTTCCCAATTCATTTGGATATGCCAGTTGACCAGACTGCTAAATTAGATGTGCAACAGGCTGGATCTTTCAAACAAACAGTGGAAGAAACTCTTGGTAAGGAGAATGTAGTTATCGACGTTATCCAACTTTCTCCAGATGAAAAAGACCAAGCAACCTACTTTGCAGATACAGCAGAACAAAAAGACTACGATATCGACATCTCAGGATGGGGTGGAGACTACTCAGACCCTAAGACTTACCTAGCTATTCTTGATCCAGAGACAGGCTCTCAGTTGAAAAACATGGGCTTGTCTGAAGGAAAAGACAAGGAAGTCAAGGACAAGATTGGTCTTGCTGACTACAAGAAACTCTTGGATCAGGCTGATGCGGAAATCACAGATACTCAAGCTCGCTATGAAAAATATGCTGAAGCCCAAGCTTGGTTGACAGATAGTGCCCTCTTCCTACCAGTTCAAAGTGGTGGAGCTAACCCAATCTTCCGTAAGACTGTACCGTTTACAGGACCATTCTCATTCGTTGGTCATAAGGGAAATGCGGACAACTACAAATATGTTGAATTGCAAAAAGAGCCAGTCACTGCTAAACAGTACCAAGAACTCTATGAAAAATGGCTGAAAGAAAAAGCTGAGTCAAATAAAAAAGCTCAGGAAGATTTAGCTAACCACATTCAATGATATTCCTAGTCATGCTTTTCAGTTAATACTCTTCGAAAATCTCTTCAAACCACGTCAGCGTTGCCTTACCGTATATATGGTTACTGACTTCGTCAGTTCTATCTGCAACCTCAAAACAGTGTTTTGAGCTGACTTCGTCAGTTTCATCTACGACCTCAAAGCAGTGCTTTGAGCAGCCTGCGGCTAGCTTCCTAGTTTGCTCTTTGATTTTCATTGAGTATAAGCATAGTGAATGGATTCAGAAAAAGGCCTTACCAGAGCTTCTTGCTTCTGGTAGGGCCTTTTCTTTATTCTTTTAAGTGATAGGAATAGCTAGCGACAACGACGTCTTGGTGCCAACGAAGGGCGTATTTGAGTTTGAGACTCATCTGATTGTGTAGGATATTTTGCCAAGGTTTATTAGGGATAAACTGGGGTACCAGAACAGTGACTGTATAGTTCTTTTTCTGGGCATCCTCAGAGATTCGTTTGACATACTTGACAGTAGGGGTGATGATGTCGCGGTAGCTGGTCTTGATGTTCTTCAGAGTAATGGTTGGGAAGTAATCGGCAAATTCTTGGAGAATTTCTTGGTCTTTCTCTGCTGTTTCCTTAGTAGAAATGTGCATGGCTAAGACTTCATCACCGATACTTTGAGCGTAGTTAATGGCTCCGACGCTAACTCGGGTGACATTTCCTACTAGGACGAGGACAAGATTGCCATCGTAGGTACGTTTTTCGATGCCTTCATAGAGACGTAGTTGTTGGGCCACTTTTTGGTAATGACTGTGAATGGCCAAGAAAAGTAGGGTGAGTACGAGAATAATCGGGAAGAAAGGCCAGATATCACTGAGACGGAAAAAGAGCAGGATCAGCACGATAGCGTAGCAAATGATGGCTCCAAGGATATTGGCAAGGGCAGGTTTTAAGAAATTTGTCCCTTTTTCTTTTTTCCAATGGCGAATCATCCCAGTCTGAGATAGGGCGAAGGGAACGAAGACCCCGATAGTATAAAGGGGAATCAAACGTTCGGTATTGCCATTAAAAATGAGAAGAAGAATCATAGCCCCAAATGCCAGAGTTAAAATTCCATTAGAGTAGCCTAGGCGGTCTCCTTTTTCCATAAAGAGATGGGGCATGTATTTGTTTTTAGCCATATTGTAAGCTAGCATAGGGAAGGCCGAAAAGCCGGTATTTGCAGCTACGGCCAAAATTAAGGCTGTGGAGAATTGGAAGGTATAATAGCCAAGGTGGCCTAAGAAGGAATTACCAAGGATACCTTGAGCCATCTGTGAGAGGATGGTTTCTCCGTGTTGCGGCATAATTCCCATCCAGTAGTTTAGGAAGGTAATACCAGCAAACAGAAAACCTAAAATCAGTGACATGATGGTCAAGGTCTGAGCTGCATTCTTTTCTTTCGGAGCCTTGAAAAAGGGAACGGCATTTGAAATAGCTTCAACCCCTGTCAGAGAGGCAGAACCACTGGTAAAGGCTCTTAGAATGAGAACGATAGACAGACTCGGTACAGCATGCCCGATAGGAGAAGTTGCCTGATAGCTGAGAGAACCAGTTACTAGTTGAAAGATTCCATAGAGCAAGAGAAAGACAGTACTGATGATAAAGAGATAGACAGGAATCATCAGTGAACTGGCAGATTCTTTTAAGCCCCGTAAATTCAAGAGCATAAGCAAACAAACTAGAAAAATGGAAATGTGGAGGTTGTAAGGGTGGAGAGCAGGGAGAGCTGCTGTGATAGCATCGGCTCCAGATGACACCGATACCGCCACAGTCAGCATGTAGTCAACCAGCAGACTACCTCCAGCAATTAAGCCAAGTTCGGGAGATAGATTTTCTCGAGTAACCATATAGGCCCCTCCTCCTTGAGGGTAGGCATGGATGATTTGACGGTAGGAGACGGTCAGGCTAGCTAGGAGCAGGAGGACAAAGAGGCCGATAGGAAGACTCCACCATATCGCAAGAGGAGAGAGACTAGCCAAGACGAGGACTACTTGCTCAGGCCCATAGGCAATGGAAGATAGAGCGTCGCTTGACAACATGGCCAAGGCCTGCATTTTTCCCAGCAGACCTCCCTCGCCTTCTGTTAAGGACTTAAGAGGACGACCGATAAAGGTCTGTTTTAATTTTGTAAACATTGTATTTTCCTTTTCTGAAAATTTCAATAAGTGCTATTATACTGCTTTGGGAAAATAGCGTCAAGAGACGACGATGGATTTTAGAATATTTTGTACAGATGAGGAGAGAGGGCAGTTTTTTGGTATAATAGAAGATAGAAAACGAGGTTAGAAGAGATGATTTTTGATACACATACACACTTGAATGTAGAAGAATTTGCAGGTCATGAGGCAGAAGAAATCGCCTTAGCTGCTGAGATGGGTGTGACACAGATGAATATTGTTGGTTTTGATAAACCGACGATTGAGCGTGCCTTGGAGTTGGTAGATGAGTATGACCAGCTCTATGCGACTATTGGTTGGCATCCGACAGAAGCAGGGACTTACACGGAGGAGATTGAAGCCTACTTGCTTGATAAGCTCAAGCATCCCAAGGTTGTTGCTTTAGGTGAGATTGGTTTGGACTACCATTGGATGACAGCGCCAAAAGAGGTGCAGGAGCAGGTTTTTCGCCGTCAGATTCAGTTATCTAAGGACTTGGATTTACCTTTTGTTGTCCATACTCGTGATGCGCTGGAAGATACCTATGAGATTATCAAAAGTGAGGGCGTTGGTCCTCGTGGTGGGATTATGCACTCATTTTCAGGGACTCTTGAGTGGGCAGAGAAGTTTGTCGCGCTTGGCATGACTATTTCCTTCTCAGGAGTGGTGACTTTTAAGAAGGCCACCGACATCCAAGAGGCGGCTAGAGAACTTCCTTTGGACAAGATTTTGGTGGAGACGGATGCGCCTTACTTGGCTCCTGTTCCTAAACGTGGTCGTGAAAATAAAACAGCCTACACTCGCTATGTAGTGGACTTTATCGCCGACTTACGTGGTATGACGACAGAAGAGCTAGCGGCGATAACAACTGCAAATGCAGAACGAATTTTTGGATTGGACAGCAAGTAATGAAAGAAAAAATTTCCCAAGTTATCGTGGTCGAAGGGCGCGATGATACGGCCAATCTCAAACGCTATTTCGATGTAGAGACCTATGAGACACGAGGTTCTGCCATCAATGAGCAAGATATTGCACGTATTCAGCGCCTACATGAGCTTCATGGAGTCATTGTCTTTACAGACCCAGATTTTAATGGGGAGCGGATTCGTCGCATGATTATGACGGCTATTCCAACAGTTCAGCATGCCTTCCTCAAACGAGATGAAGCTGTTCCCAAGTCCAAGACCAAGGGCCGTTCTCTGGGAATTGAGCATGCCAGCTATGAAGACCTGAAAATGGCTCTAGCTCAGATTACAGAACAATTTGAACATGAGAGTCAGTTTGATATCAGTCGTAGCGACTTGATTCGCCTTGGTTTTCTAGCAGGGGCAGACAGCCGTAAGCGTAGAGAATATCTAGGAGAGGCTATCCGAATCGGCTATTCCAACGGCAAGCAACTCCTCAAACGCCTAGAGTTGTTTGGGATCACCTTGGCAGAAGTGGAAGAAGCTATGAAATCTTATGAGGATAGCTAAGCAGACCCCAAATGTAAGGGGAATGTGTTACAATAGAAGTAACAGATAATAGAAAAGAGAATAGATGAGAATTGCAGATTATAGCGTGACCAAGGCAGTGCTGGAGCGTCACGGTTTTACTTTTAAAAAGTCCTTCGGGCAAAATTTTTTGACGGATACCAATATCCTTCAAAAGATTGTAGATACAGCTGAGATTGATGACCAGGTCAATGTCATTGAAATCGGGCCAGGGATTGGTGCCTTGACGGAATTTTTGGCTGAGCGTGCAGCTGAGGTCATGGCCTTTGAGATTGACCATCGTTTGGTACCGATTTTGGCAGATACCCTGCGTGATTTTGATAATGTGACAGTGGTCAACGAGGACATTCTCAAGGTTGATTTGGCACAACATATCCAGAATTTTAAAAATCCTAACCTGCCAATCAAGGTAGTGGCTAACTTGCCTTACTACATCACGACACCTATTCTCATGCACTTGATTGAGAGTGGGATTCCTTTTAGTGAGTTTGTTGTTATGATGCAGAAAGAAGTGGCAGACCGAATTTCAGCTCAGCCAAACACCAAGGCCTACGGTAGCTTGTCGATTGCGGTTCAGTATTACATGACAGCCAAGGTTGCCTTTATCGTGCCTCGTACGGTCTTTGTGCCAGCGCCAAATGTGGACTCTGCTATCTTAAAAATGGTCCGCTGTCCAGAACCTGCCGTAGCAGTGGAAGATGAGAACTTCTTCTTTAAGGTTTCCAAGGCAAGTTTCACCCATCGCCGCAAGACCTTGTGGAATAACTTGACAGGTTACTTTGGCAAGACTGAGGAAGTCAAGGACAAGCTGACTAAGGCTCTAGACAAAGCAGGCTTGTCACCAAATGTACGTGGGGAAGCTCTCAGCTTGGCAGAATTTGCCAGCCTAGCAGACGCGCTTAAAGGGCAAGGACTCTAAGATGCAGGGACAAATCATTAAAGCCTTGGCAGGCTTCTACTATGTAGAGAGTGAGGACAAGGTTTATCAGACACGGGCGCGAGGAAATTTCCGGAAAAAAGGTCATACACCCTATGTTGGGGACTGGGTAGATTTCTCTGCCGAGGAAAATTCAGAAGGCTATATTCTCAGGATTCATGAACGCAAAAACAGCCTAGTCCGTCCTCCTATTGTCAATATTGACCAAGCTGTAGTCATTATGTCCGTAAAAGAGCCTGATTTTAACAGCAATTTATTGGATCGTTTCTTGGTTCTTTTGGAGCACAAGGACATCCATCCCATCGTTTATATTTCTAAAATGGATTTGTTGGAAGATAGAGAAGAACTGGATTTTTATGAACAGACTTATGGTGATATCGGCTATGACTTTGTGACCAGTAAAGAAGAACTCTTGCCTTTGTTAACAGGCAAGGTTACAGTCTTTATGGGGCAGACGGGTGTTGGGAAATCAACTCTTCTCAATAAAATCGCACCAGACCTCAATCTTGAAACAGGAGAAATTTCAGACAGTCTGGGTCGCGGGCGCCACACTACTCGAGCAGTTAGTTTTTATAATCTCAATGGAGGTAAAATCGCAGACACACCAGGTTTTTCATCATTGGATTATGAAGTATCAACGGCGGAAGACCTCAATCAGGCCTTCCCAGAGATTGCTACTGTTAGCCGAGATTGTAAGTTCCGTACTTGTACCCATACCCATGAGCCGTCTTGCGCTATAAAACTAGCAGTAGGAGAAGGCATCATTGCTACCTTCCGTTTTGACAACTACCTACAATTCCTCAGTGAGATTGAAAATCGCAGAGAAACCTATAAAAAAGTCAGCAAAAAAATTCCAAAATAAGGAGAAACCTATGTCTCAATACAAGATTGCTCCGTCAATTCTGGCAGCAGATTATGCCAACTTTGAACGTGAAATCAAACGTCTAGAAGCAACTGGTGCAGAATATGCCCATATCGATATCATGGATGGGCACTTTGTGCCACAAATCAGTTTTGGTGCAGGTGTGGTCGAAGCTCTTCGCCCTCATAGTAAGATGGTTTTCGATTGCCACTTGATGGTGTCAAACCCTGAGCATCATTTAGAAGATTTTGCGCGTGCAGGTGCAGATATCATCAGCATCCATGTGGAAGCAACGCCTCATATTCATGGCGCCCTCCAAAAAATTCGCTCACTCGGTGTTAAGCCTTCAGTTGTTATCAATCCTGGCACACCAGTTGAAGCCATCAAGCACGTGCTTCACCTAGTTGACCAAGTCTTAGTCATGACAGTTAACCCAGGCTTTGGTGGGCAAGCCTTTCTACCAGAGACCATGGATAAGGTCCGTGAGTTGGTTGCCCTTCGTGAGGAAAAAGGTTTGAACTTTGAGATTGAAGTGGATGGTGGGATTGATGACCAAACTATTGCTCTGGCCAAAGAAGCTGGTGCGACTGTTTTTGTAGCAGGTTCCTATGTCTTTAAGGGAGAAGTCAATGAGCGAGTACAAACTCTCAGAAAACAACTGGACTAGGGTTGCTGTTTTTGCAGGAGGAGACCGCGGTCACTACCGAACAGACTTTGATTGCTTTGTCGGTGTGGATCGAGGCTCGCTCTGGGTCTTGGAGGAAAACCTACCTCTTGCTCTAGCGGTTGGAGATTTTGATTCTGTCACTGCAGAAGAGCGTCAGTTGATTCAAAAACGTGCCCAGCATTTTGTTCAAGCCCGACCAGAAAAAGATGATACCGATTTGGAACTGGCTCTCTTGACTATCTTTGAACAAGATCCTCAGGCTCAAGTCACTATTTTCGGTGCTTTGGGTGGTCGTATTGACCATATGCTGGCTAACGTCTTTCTACCTAGCAATCCCCAATTAGCACCCTATATGCGCCAGATAGCGATTGAGGATGGGCAAAACTTGATTGCCTATTGTCCAGAAGGGACCAGTCAGCTAGAACCCCGCTCGGACTATGACTATCTAGCCTTTATGCCGGTTCGGGATAGCCAGCTGACTATTCTCGGTGCTAAGTATGAGTTGACAGAGGAAAATTTTTTCTTTAAAAAAGTGTACGCTTCTAACGAATATATAGATAGGGAAGTTTCAGTGACTTGCCCAGATGGCTATGTAGTCGTGTTGCATAGCAAGGACAGGAGGTAGGATGGAAAGTTTACTTGTTCTATTATTGATTGCCAACCTAGCTGGACTCTTTCTGATTTGGCAAAGGCAGGATAAGCAGGAAAAACATCTCAGCAAGAGCTTGGAGGATCAGGCAGATCACTTGTCAGACCAGTTAGATTATCGTTTTGAACAAGCCAGACAAGCCAGTCAGTTGGATCAAAAAGACTTGGAAGTAGCTGTCAGCGACCGTTTGCAAGAAGTTCGAATCGAGTTGCACCAAGGCTTAACTCAGGTCCGTCAAGAAATGACAGATAATCTCCTCCAAACCAGAGATAAGACCGACCAACGTCTCCAAGCCTTGCAGGAATCAAATGAGCAACGTTTGGAGCAAATGCGCCAAACGGTCGAGGAAAAACTAGAAAAGACCTTGCAGACACGCTTGCAGGCTTCCTTTGAGACAGTTTCCAAACAACTAGAGTCGGTCAATCGTGGTCTTGGAGAAATGCAGACAGTTGCCCGTGATGTCGGAGCTCTTAACAAGGTTCTCTCTGGAACCAAGACGCGAGGGATTCTGGGAGAATTGCAATTGGGGCAAATTATTGAGGACATCATGACCCCTGCCCAGTATGAACGAGAATACGCAACGGTTGAAAACTCTAGTGAACGAGTGGAGTATGCCATCAAGTTGCCCGGACAAGGCGACCAGGAATACGTCTACCTACCAATTGACTCTAAGTTTCCACTGGCAGATTATTACCGCTTAGAAGAAGCCTATGAAGCGGGTGACAAGGACGAGATCGAACGCTGTCGTAAGTCGCTCCTAGCCAGCGTCAAACGCTTTGCCAAAGATATCAAGAGCAAGTACATAGCACCGCCTCGGACTACCAATTTTGGAGTTTTGTTTGTTCCGACAGAAGGTCTCTACTCAGAAATCGTCCGCAATCCGGTCTTCTTTGATGACTTGAGACGGGAAGAGCAGATTATTGTCGCAGGTCCAAGTACCCTATCAGCTCTTCTCAATTCCCTATCAGTTGGTTTCAAAACCCTTAATATCCAAAAGAGTGCTGACCATATTAGTAAGACTCTTGCTAGTGTTAAGACCGAGTTTGGCAAGTTTGGTGGCATTCTGGTCAAGGCACAAAAACACCTCCAACATGCCTCTGGCAATATTGATGAACTATTAAACCGTCGTACCACAGCTATCGAGCGGACGCTCCGTCACATTGAGTTGTCAGAAGGTGAGCCTGCGCTTGATCTACTCCATTTCCAAGAAGATGAGGAAGAATATGAAGATTAGTCACATGAAAAAAGATGAGCTATTTGAAGGCTTTTACCTAATCAAGTCAGCTGACCTGAGGCAAACTCGAGCTGGGAAAAATTACCTAGCTTTTACCTTTCAAGATGATAGTGGCGAGATTGAAGGGAAACTCTGGGATGCCCAACCTCATAACGTTGAGGCCTTTACCGCAGGTAAGGTTGTCCACATGAAAGGACGCCGAGAAGTTTATAACAATACCCCTCAAGTCAATCAAATTACCCTCCGCCTGCCTCAGCCTGGTGAACCCAATGATCCAGCTGATTTCAAGGTCAAGTCGCCAGTTGATGTCAAGGAAATCCGTGACTATATGTCGCAAATGATTTTTAAAATTGAAAATCCTGTCTGGCAACGGATTGTCCGAAATCTCTACACCAAGTATGATAAGGAATTTTACTCCTATCCAGCAGCCAAGACCAACCACCATGCCTTTGAAACGGGTTTGGCTTTCCACACTGCAACCATGGTGCGTTTGGCAGATGCTATTAGCGAAGTTTATCCTCAGCTCAATAAGAGCCTGCTCTATGCGGGGATTATGCTGCATGACTTGGCTAAGGTCATTGAGTTGACGGGACCAGACCAGACCGAGTATACAGTGCGAGGCAATCTCCTTGGGCATATTGCTTTGATTGATAGCGAAATTACTAAAACAGTTATGGAACTCGGTATCGATGATACCAAGGAAGAAGTCGTTCTGCTTCGTCACGTCATCCTTAGTCACCACGGCTTGCTTGAGTATGGAAGTCCAGTCCGTCCACGCATTATGGAAGCAGAGATTATCCATATGATTGACAATCTGGATGCAAGCATGATGATGATGTCAACTGCTCTTGCTTTGGTGGATAAAGGAGAGATGACCAATAAAATCTTCGCAATGGACAATCGTTCCTTCTATAAACCAGATTTAGATTAATAATTTAAGAAAAATGAGCATTTTTAGGATAAGAATGTTCGTTTTTTTATGTGAATATGGTATAATAGATAAAATATCAAAATTAAATGAAGTGGGAAATAGAAATGAAATTAAGAAGAAGTGATCGGATGGTTGTCATTTCCAACTATTTGATTAATAATCCTTATAAACTAACTAGTCTCAATACTTTTGCTGAAAAGTATGAATCTGCTAAATCATCCATCTCAGAGGATATCGTGATTATCAAACGCGCCTTTGAGGAAATTGAAATCGGTCATATCCAGACAGTAACTGGTGCTGGTGGTGGTGTCATTTTCACACCATCAATCTCAAGCCATGATGCCAAGGAAATGGTTGAGGACTTGCGTGCCAAGTTGTCAGAAAGTGACCGTATCTTGCCAGGTGGTTACATCTACCTGTCTGATTTGCTTAGCACACCAGCCATCTTGAAAAATATTGGTCGTATTATTGCCAAAAGTTTTATGGACCAAAAGATTGATGCGGTTATGACCGTAGCGACTAAGGGTGTTCCACTTGCAAATGCAGTTGCCAATGTCCTTAATGTTCCTTTTGTTATTGTGCGCCGTGACCTGAAAATTACTGAAGGTTCAACTGTCAGCGTCAACTATGTATCAGGTTCAAGTGGTGACCGTATCGAGAAAATGTTCCTTTCAAAACGTAGTCTCAAGGCAGGCAGCCGTGTCTTGATTGTGGATGACTTCTTGAAAGGCGGCGGAACTGTCAATGGGATGATTAGTCTCTTGCGCGAGTTCGATTCAGAACTGGCAGGTGTAGCGGTATTTGCGGACAATGCTCAAGAAGAACGTGAAAAGCAGTTTGACTACAAGTCACTCTTGAAGGTAACCAATATTGATGTTAAGAACCAAGCCATCGATGTTGAGGTTGGAAATATCTTTGACGAAGATAAATAAGAGATAGAACTAAAGGTTGGAACGATTGTCCCAGCCTTTCTTTGCAAATAGAATAGAAGGAAGCTTATGAAAACACCATTTATCAATAAAGAAGACTTAGAAGCGATTGTTGCCGAGTTCCCGACTCCCTTTCATTTGTATGATGAGAAGGGGATTCGTGAGAAGGCAAGAGCAGTCAACCAAGCCTTTTCGTGGAACAAGGGCTTTAAGGAATATTTTGCAGTTAAGGCTACTCCAACCCCAGCTATTTTGAAAATCCTTCAAGAGGAAGGCTGTGGCGTGGATTGCTCTAGTTATGTAGAGCTTTTGATGAGTCATAAACTGAATTTCCCTGGTTCTGAGATCATGTTCTCTTCAAACAATACGCCAGACAAGGAATACGCCTATGCACGTGAATTGGGTGCGACCATTAACTTGGATGCCTTTGAAGATATTGAACATCTAGAGCGTGCAGCAGGCATTCCAGAAATTATCTCTTGTCGTTACAATCCTGGAGGCGTTTTTGAACTGGGAACAGATATTATGGACAATCCTGGAGAAGCCAAGTTTGGTATGACCAAGGACCAGCTCTTTGAAGCTTTTGCCATCTTGAAGGAAAAAGGAGCCAAGACTTTTGGGATTCACTCCTTCCTAGCGTCCAATACCGTGACCCATCTCTATTATCCAGAGTTGGCGCGTCAGCTTTTTGAATTGGCTGTTGAAATCAAGGAAAAGTTGGGTATTTCGCTAGACTTTATCAATCTTTCTGGCGGTATTGGTGTTAACTATCGTCCAGACCAGGAGCCGAACGATATCGCCTTGATTGGTGAGGGAGTTCGTAAGGTGTATGAAGAGGTCCTTACGCCAGCAGGTCTTGGTCAGGTCAAGATTTTCACTGAATTGGGTCGTTTTATGTTGGCACCTCATGGGGCTCTAGTCACAAGAGTCACTCATAAGAAGGAAACCTACCGTACCTATCTAGGTGTGGATGCATCAGCAGTCAACCTCATGCGTCCAGCCATGTACGGCGCCTACCACCATATTACCAATATGACTCATCCAGAAGGACCAGCTGAAGTAGTAGATGTGGTTGGTTCACTCTGTGAAAACAATGATAAATTTGCAGTGAATCGCGAACTGCCTCATACAGAAATCGGTGATTTGCTGGTAATTCATGATACAGGTGCCCACGGATTTTCAATGGGATACCAGTACAACGCCAAACTTCGTTCTGCGGAAATCCTCTATACCGAAGAAGGTAAAGCCCGTCAAATCCGCCGTGCGGAGCGCCCTGAGGACTATTTTGCAACCTTATATGGCTTTGATTTTGAAGAATAAAATGATAAGTAATTGAAAATGAAATTGAAAAACAGATTGCTTTCTAAAAAATAGGCAAAAATCTTGTTTTTCCTTCAAGTCGTGATATAATAAAACTATAAAACGTTTTCAAGGAAGGTAACGATATGTCTGAAGAAACAATTGATTATGGACAAGTGACAGGAATGGTGCATTCGACAGAAAGTTTTGGGGCGGTAGATGGCCCTGGTATTCGCTTTATTGTCTTTTTGCAGGGCTGTCACATGCGTTGCCAGTATTGCCACAACCCAGACACTTGGGCTATGGAGTCCAATAAATCACGTGAACGGACGGTAGATGATGTTTTGACAGAGGCCTTGCGCTACCGCGGTTTCTGGGGGAATAAGGGTGGGATTACAGTCAGTGGAGGAGAAGCCCTCTTGCAGATTGATTTCTTGATTGCCCTTTTTACCAAGGCCAAAGAACACGGAATCCACTGTACCTTGGATACCTGTGCCCTTCCTTTCCGTAATAAACCACGTTACCTTGAGAAGTTTGACAAACTCATGGCTGTCACTGACTTGGTCCTCTTGGATATCAAGGAAATCAACGAAGAACAGCACAAAATTGTCACTAGCCAAACAAATAAAAATATCTTGGCTTGTGCCCAGTATCTATCAGATATTGGAAAGCCTGTCTGGATTCGCCACGTGCTAGTTCCAGGTTTGACAGATAGAGATGATGACTTGATTGAACTTGGTAAGTTCGTCAAGACTCTCAAAAATGTTGATAAGTTTGAAATCCTGCCTTATCACACCATGGGTGAGTTCAAATGGCGTGAATTGGGAATTCCATATTCCCTCGAAGGAGTCAAACCACCAACAGCAGACCGCGTTAAGAACGCTAAAAAACTCATGGATACCGAAAGTTACCAAGACTATATGAAACGTGTACATGGATAAAAAAGAAGCCTGATGGAAACATCGGGCTTTTGATACTCAATGAAAATCAAAGAGCGAACTAGGAAGCTAGCCGCAGGCTGCTCAAAACATGGTTTTGAGGTTGTGGATAGAACTGACGAAGTCAGTAACATATATACGGCAAGGCGAAGCTGACGTGGTTTGAAGAGATTTTCGAAGAGTATGACTTGCAAAAAGACTTAGCAAACCAGCTAAGCCTTTTTCTTCTTATCTCGAACGTTGTTTTCCAGCGTTGCGATTTTTGTGTTTTTTCTTGCTTGTGATAGCAGTTGGTTGTCCAGGGGTAACGTCTTTTCGTCCACTTGGTGTAGAGAAAGTACTTGCTTTTGGTGGGTTCTTTGCCAGTTCTTCACGGACTTTTTTGCGAAGTTTTGGACGAACGATATAGTTGACGATAAACTGTTGGAGAATCATCATGAAACCACCGACAACCCAGTAAAGTGTGACACTGGCTGGTGAAATGAGGGAGAAGACAACAATCGTGATTGGGCTCACGTAAGCCATTTTCTTGATTTGTTCTCTTTGCGTTTCGTCTTCTACTCCGTGAAGTGAAAGGAGCGATTGAAGATAGTAAAGGACACCTGCGCAGGCAACCAAAATCATACTTGGAGAACCTAGAGGAATGCCTAGGTAGCTTGCTTGAGCAACCCCTTCAGTATGTTGGGCAGCAAAGTAGATAGCTGAGAAGAAAGGCATTTGAAGGAGGATAGGGAAACATCCTACACCACCAAACATGCTGATGCCGTGTTCTTTTTGAGCGGCAAAGAGAGCTTGTTGGGCTTCGAGTTTTTCTTCTTGAGTAGTCGCTTCCTTGAGACGTGTTTGGTGTGGCTCAAGGACGTGCTTGAGGGCGTTCATCTTTTCAGAGTGAAGCGTTGCCTTCCATGATTGGTAGATACCAAGTGGCAAGATAATCAAGCGCACGATAATGGTTACGATGATGATAGCGACACCAAAGCCTAGACCTTGATCAGTAGCGAAGTACTTGATAGCTTCAGCCATAGGCGCTCCGATAGTATTCCAAATAAATCCTATTGGCTTTCCTGTGGCTTTATCGACTCTAACACAGCCAGTCAAGACTAGCAACATAGCCACTCCCATAGCTGAGAGTGCAAAACGTTTAATAGATTTCACTGTTTTTATTCCTTCTTTAAAAATTATACCTTTCTATTCTACTGTTTTTTTACAAAATATACAATAGTTCTAGAGACCTAATTTGCGATTTTAAAGTCAGGGTAAGGAGGAAAGTTACTTAGTTTGACATCTAAGTAGCTGACTTTTGAAAAAGGTGTGGGTCCTTTTCGGATTTCTTGGATAAATTTTGCCATGATAGTAGATGAGTCTGCTTGGGCTAAAATTTCCACTGTGCCGTCGTCATTATTCCAGACTCGACCTGTGATGCCACCAATTTCAAGTGCCAAGCTGTAAACACCCCAACGAAAGCCGACTCCCTGCACCCTACCTTGGGCGATCATTCTAACCTTTTGCATACCAAACCCCTTTGATTGTGTTATAATATTTCTATGACTATTATAACCTCAAAAGCCAATTCTGTGGTAAAAAATGCCAAGAAATTACACCAAAAAAAATACCGTAAGTCTACTTATTTGATTGAAGGTTGGCACTTGTTTGAAGAAACTGTTCAAGCTGGAGTGACGATTGAGAAAATTTTTGCCCTAGAAAGTTATAGAGATCAGTTATCTGCTTTTCCGCAAATTGTCTGGGTGTCAGAGGAGATTTTGCGGGATTTGGCAGATACGCAAACACCTCAAGGCATTGTCGCAGTTATTCAAAAAGAAGAAGTGGGACCGCCTGATTTTAGTCAGGGTAAGTTTCTATTTTTAGAAGATGTCCAAGATCCTGGTAATGTAGGTACCATGATTCGGACTGCGGACGCGGCAGGTTTGACAGGGGTCATTGTTTCAGACAAGTCAGCGGATATTTACAGTCTCAAGACTCTGCGTTCCATGCAAGGAAGCCATTTTCATTTGCCCATCTATCGTATGCCTGTTGCTACCTTTATAGAAGAGGCAAAGAAGAGCAATTTGCCCATTCTGGCAACGACCTTATCGAGAGATTCCAAGGATTATCGTGAGCTTTCTCCCCTAGAAAATTTTGCTTTAGTCATGGGAAATGAAGGGCAAGGGATTAGTCCTATCATGGCTGAAAGTGCCAATCAGCTGGTTCATATTGGTATGAAAGGTAGGGCGGAGAGTCTCAATGTGGCAGTTGCCGCAGGCATTTTGATGTTTTATTTCAGCTAATTTAAAAAAACTTTGTTATAATCAAGATATAGTTATAGAAAAAGGAGAATCAGAATGAATCAAACAATTATTCAAGAACGTTCAGGTCTCAATCAATTTTACGCTAAGGTTTATGCCTTTGTAGGGATTGGAATTGGACTATCAGCTCTGGTGTCAGCTTTGATGTTGACAGTCTTTCAGGCTCAATTGACTTACTTTTTAATGCATGGCCGTCTCTGGTTGATGGTTGCAACTTTTGCAGAACTTGCTCTGGTATTTGTTGCAAGTAGCATGGCTGCAAAAAATAGCCCAGCAGCTCTGCCAGTATTTCTAGTATACTCCCTACTGAATGGCTTCACCCTTAGCTTTGTCGTAGCCTTCTATACACCGGGAACAGTTTTGTCAGCCTTTGTATCCAGCGCTCTTCTCTTCTTTGTCATGGCGGCAATCGGGATTTTCACCAAGAAGGATTTGAGTGGAATGGGACGAGCTTTGATGGCGGCGCTTGTTGGTCTCATCATTGCCATGGTTGTGAATCTATTTTTAGCCAATAGCTTCTTTGACTACATGATTAGTATTGCCATGGTCTTGGTTTTCTCTGGTTTGATTGCTTGGGATAATCAAAAGATTCGCTATGTTTATGAGCAGTCACGAGGACAAGTAGCGACAGGTTGGATCATCTCAATGGCACTCAGTATCTATCTTGATTTTATCAATCTTTTCCTCAGTATTCTACGTATCTTTGGTCGCAATGACTAAAGGTCCATGAAATCAGTGTTCGAAGGAGCACTGATTTTTTTAAATTTTCTCTTTTCTTTTCTTGGAAATAGGTGTATAATGCTTTTAATTAATTTTTGAGGAGTAGCCTATGAAGAAAAGTTTTATCCATCAACAAGAAGAAATTTCCTTTGTCAAAAACACTTTTACCCAGTATTTGAAAGATAAGCTAGAAGTTGTCGAAGTTCAAGGTCCTATCTTGAGCAAGGTCGGTGACGGGATGCAGGATAACCTGTCTGGTGTGGAAAATCCAGTATCTGTCAAGGTTTTGCAGATTCCTGATGAAACCTATGAAGTGGTGCATTCACTTGCCAAATGGAAACGCCATACTTTGGCTCGTTTTGGTTTCGGTGAGGGTGAAGGTCTCTTCGTCCACATGAAGGCCCTTCGTCCAGACGAAGATTCGTTGGATGCGACCCACTCTGTTTATGTTGACCAGTGGGACTGGGAAAAAGTCATTCCAAATGGTAAACGTAACATCGCTTATCTAAAAGAAACAGTTGAAAAGATTTACAAGGCTATTCGATTGACTGAGCTAGCAGTAGAAGCTCGCTATGACATCGAGTCTGTCTTGCCAAAACAAATCACTTTCATCCATACAGAAGAGTTGGTAGAACGCTACCCAGACTTGACACCGAAAGAACGTGAAAATGCTATCTGTAAAGAATTTGGTGCTGTCTTCTTGATTGGTATCGGTGGTGAATTACCAGACGGTAAACCGCACGATGGACGTGCACCAGACTATGATGACTGGACAAGCGAATCTGAAAATGGCTACAAGGGTCTAAATGGTGATATTCTTGTCTGGAATGAATCTCTAGGTGGAGCCTTTGAGTTGTCTTCTATGGGAATCCGTGTAGATGAAGAAACGCTTCGCCGTCAGGTTGCCATCACAGGTGATGAAGACCGCTTGGAATTGGAATGGCACAAGGCTTTGTTGAATGGCCTATTCCCATTGACAATCGGTGGAGGAATTGGACAATCTCGGATGGCCATGTTCCTACTTCGCAAGAAACATATTGGGGAAGTGCAAACAAGTGTTTGGCCTCAAGAAGTCCGCGATACTTACGAAAATATTTTGTAGAGAATCGAACCGCAAGGTTCGGTTTTCTTTCTCTTTTTGCCCATAATTTGGTATAATAAACGGTATGAAAATCGTATCAGGAATCTATGGGGGACGTCCCCTCAAGACACTAGAAGGCAAGACGACAAGACCTACTTCGGATAAGGTTAGGGGCGCCATTTTTAACATGATTGGTCCCTACTTTGAAGGGGGACGAGTCTTGGACCTTTATGCAGGTAGTGGTGGTTTATCTATCGAGGCAGTCTCACGTGGCATGTCCAGTGCTGTTTTGGTGGAGCGAGACCGTAAGGCTCAGGCTATCGTGGCTGAAAATATTCAGATGACCAAGGAAGTTGGAAAATTTCAACTACTCAAGATGGATGCAGAAAGGGCATTGGAACAGGTATCTGGGAAATTTAATCTCATTTTCTTAGACCCTCCTTATGCCAAGGAACAAATCGTAGCAGATATTGAAAAAATGGCTGAGAGAGACCTTTTTTCTGAAGATGTCATGGTCGTGTGTGAGACGGATAAGGCCGTTGAACTTCCAGAAGAAATTGCCTGCCTGGGTATCTGGAAGGAAAAGATTTATGGAATTAGTAAGGTAACAGTTTATGTCAGATAAGATTGGCTTATTCACAGGCTCGTTTGATCCGATGACAAATGGGCATCTGGATATCATTGAACGGACGAGCAGACTTTTTGATAAGCTCTATGTCGGAATTTTTTTCAATCCCCACAAACAGGGATTTCTCCCTCTTGAAAATCGTAAACGGGGGTTAGAAAAGGCTGTGAAACATTTGGAAAATGTTGAAGTTGTGTCTTCTCATGATGAATTGGTGGTTGATGTTGCAAAAAGACTGGGGGCTACCTTTCTGGTACGAGGCTTGAGAAATGCAACGGATTTGCAATATGAAGCCAGTTTCGATTACTACAATCATCAGCTGTCTCCTGATATAGAAACCATTTATTTACATAGCCGACCTGAACATCTCTATATCAGTTCATCAGGTGTTAGAGAGCTTTTGAAGTTTGGTCAGGATATTACCTGCTATGTTCCTGAGAGTATTTTGGAGGAAATAAAAAATGAAAAAAAAGATTAGATGGCCCTTATATGTCATTGCGGCCTTAATTGTGACTTTCTTGGCATTTGTAGTGCCCTTGCCCTACTATATAGAAGTTCCAGGTGGTTCGGAAGATATTCGCCAAGTCCTTAAAGTCAATGACACAGAAGATAAGGAAGCTGGTGCCTATCAATTCGTTACGGTTGGTGTCCAACATGCCACTTTAGCTCATATGATTTATGCATGGTTGACGCCTTTTACAGATATTCGTAGTGCCCAAGAGACTACAGGTGGCTCTTCCGATGTTGAATTTATGCGGATCAATCAATTCTACATGCAAACATCGCAAAACATGGCCAAGTATCAAGGGCTAAAAACAGCTGGTAAAGATATCGAACTCAAATATCTTGGGGTTTATGTTTTGACTGTGACGGATAATTCGACCTTTAAAGGGATTCTTAACATCTCTGATACGGTCACAGCAGTCAATGATCAGACCTTTGATAGTTCCAAAGATTTGATTGATTATGTCAATTCTCAAAAACTAGGGGACTCCGTCAAGGTCACCTATGAAGAGGATGGGCAAACCAAGTCTGCAGAAGGTAAGATTATCACCTTGGAAAATGGCAAAAATGGAATTGGAATCGGTTTGATTGACCGTACGGAAGTGACCAGTGATGTCCCAATTCGCTTTTCAACAGCTGGTATCGGTGGTCCAAGTGCAGGTCTCATGTTTAGTCTGGCCATCTATACTCAAATAGCTGACCCTGGTCTTCGTAATGGTCGTATCGTTGCCGGTACAGGTACCATTGATCGCGATGGGAATGTGGGGGACATTGGAGGTATTGATAAGAAAGTTGTTGCTTCGGCTAGAGAAGGTGCTGCTATTTTCTTTGCCCCGGATAACCCTGTTAGCGAAGAAGAACAAAAAGCGCATCCTGATGCTAAAAACAACTACCAAACAGCCCTAGAAGCAGCCAAAACAATCAAGACTGATATGAAAATCGTGCCAGTTAAAACCCTACAAGATGCAATTGATTACTTGAAAAACAATCCCTAGTTTTAAGTTAAGTTTCCAAACTAGCGCACAAACAGAGAAGATGGTATAATAGTCAAATGGTTCAATTATTATTCACTCTAAGCAGTCACATGCTCTTTATTTACGTGAGTTTTTACCTTTTAAAGGATCTTGTTCGATGGGAAAAGGTTTTAAAAGTGACAGCTGAGAATACAGGAAAAGTTCGTTTACTAGTAGCCTTTTTTAGCATTGTAATGGGCTACATCATGAGTTCTTTCTTTATCAGCCTATATCAGTTGTGGCAAGAAGCGTTTAGAGGATTATTATAAAATCAAGAGTAAAGGAAATAAGTATGGAAAAAATTGTGGTTCAAGGTGGCGATAATCGTCTGGTAGGAAGTGTTACGATCGAAGGAGCAAAGAATGCAGTCTTACCCTTGTTGGCAGCGACAATTCTAGCAAGTGAAGGAAAGACTGTTTTGCAGAACGTTCCTATCTTGTCAGATGTTTTCACTATGAATCAGGTGGTTCGTGGTTTAAATGCCAAGGTGGATTTTAATGAAGAAGATCATCTTGTTGAGGTGGACGCGACTGGCGATATCACTGAGGAAGCTCCTTACAAATATGTCAGCAAGATGCGTGCATCTATCGTTGTCTTGGGACCAATTCTTGCCCGTGTAGGTCATGCTAAGGTATCCATGCCAGGTGGTTGTACGATTGGTAGCCGTCCTATTGATCTTCATTTGAAAGGTCTGGAAGCCATGGGGGCTAAGATTAGCCAGACAGCTGGTTACATCGAAGCCAAGGCTGATCGCTTACATGGAGCTCATATCTACATGGACTTCCCAAGTGTTGGTGCTACTCAGAACTTGATGATGGCAGCGACGCTGGCTGATGGGGTTACAGTGATTGAAAATGCTGCGCGTGAGCCTGAGATTGTAGACCTAGCCATTCTCCTCAATGAAATGGGAGCTAAGGTTAAGGGTGCTGGTACAGAGACCATTACCATTACCGGTGTTGAGAAACTTCATGGTACGACTCACAATGTAGTCCAAGACCGTATCGAAGCAGGAACCTTTATGGTAGCTGCTGCCATGACTGGTGGTGATGTCTTGATTCGAGACGCTGTCTGGGAGCATAACCGTCCCTTGATTGCCAAATTGCTTGAAATGGGAGTGGAAGTGACAGAGGAGACTGAAGGAATTCGAGTTCGCTCTCAACTAGAAAATTTAAAAGCTGTTCATGTGAAAACCTTGCCACACCCAGGTTTTCCAACAGATATGCAGGCTCAATTTACAGCCTTGATGACCGTCGCAAAAGGGGAATCAACTATGGTGGAGACAGTTTTCGAAAATCGTTTCCAACATCTAGAAGAAATGCGTCGCATGGGCTTGCACTCTGAGATTATCCGTGATACAGCTCGTATTGTTGGTGGTCAACCTTTGCAGGGGGCGGAAGTTCTTTCAACTGACCTTCGTGCCAGTGCTGCCTTAATTTTGACAGGTTTGGTAGCACAAGGAGAAACTGTAGTTGGTAAATTGGTTCACTTGGATAGAGGTTACTACCGTTTCCATGAGAAGTTGGCGCAGCTAGGTGCTAAGATTCAGCGGATTGAGGCAAGTGATGAAGATGAATAAGAAATCAAGCTACGTAATCAAGCGTTTACTTCTAGTCATTTTGGTACTGTTTTTAGGAGTTCTAGCCCTAGGAATTGGCTTAATGGTAGGTTATGGAATCTTGGGCAAGGGTCAAGATCCATGGGCTATCCTGTCTCCAGCAAAATGGCAGGAATTGATTCATAAATTTACAGGAAATTAGGCTGGAGAACCAGTCTTTTTCTAGAGATAAGGAGAAAAATGGATAAAAAAACAAGACAGACACTGATCGGACTGCTAGTGTTATTGCTTTTGTCTGCAGGGAGCTATTATATCAAGCAGATGCAGTCGACATCTAATAGTCCCAAAACCAAGGTTAGTCAGAAAAAACAAGCTTCTGAAGCTCCTAGTCAAGAATTGGCAGAAAGTGTCTTAACAGACGCAGTCAAAAGCCAAATAAAAGGGAGTATTGAGTGGAATGGCTCAGGTGCTTTTATCATCAATGGTAATAAAACAAACCTAGATGCCAAGGTTTCAAGTAAGCCCTACGCTGATAATAAAACAAAGACAGTGGGCAAGGAAACAGTGCCAACTGTAGCAAATGCCCTCTTGTCTAAGGCTACTCGCCAGTACAAAAATCGTGAAGAAACTGGGAATGGTTCGACTTCATGGACTCCTCCAGGCTGGCATCAGGTTAAGAATCTAAAGGGTACTTATACCCATGCAGTCGATAGAGGTCACTTGTTAGGCTATGCCTTAATCGGTGGCTTGGATGGTTTTGATGCCTCAACAAGCAATCCTAAAAACATTGCTGTTCAGACAGCCTGGGCAAATCAGGCACAGGCCGAGGATTCGACTGGTCAAAACTACTATGAAAGCATGGTGCGCAAAGCCTTGGACCAAAACAAGCGCGTCCGTTACCGTGTAACTCTTTACTACGCTTCGAATGATGATTTAGTTCCTTCAGCTTCACAGATTGAAGCCAAGTCTTCAGACGGAGAATTGGAATTCAATGTTCTAGTTCCCAATGTTCAAAAAGGACTTCAACTGGATTACCGAACTGGAGAAGTAACGGTAACTCAGTAAAATACAAAATAAACTCCTATGTCACTTTTGGATATAGGAGTTCTTTCTTACTAGTTTAAGAAGGGCTACAATAGACACTGATACTCAATGAAAATCAAAGTGCAAACTAGGAAGCTAGCCGCAGGTTGCTCAAAGCACAGCTTTGAGGTTGCAGATGAAGCTGACGTGGTTTGAAGAGATTTTCGAAGAGTATTGAGAAAAAATAATATGTACTGGACTATATTTTGTGATATAATAAAGGATAAGATACTATTTTAGGAGAAGAACTATGGAAGACCCAAGTAGTCAGAATTTGTTGCTACAATTTGTTTTATTGTTTATCTTGACGGTGTTAAATGCCTTTTTCTCAGCCACAGAAATGGCTATGGTTTCACTTAACCGTGCGCGTGTTGAACAAAAGGCAGAAGAAGGAGATAGACGCTATATTCGTCTGCTGGAGGTACTAGAAAATCCTAACCACTTTTTATCAACCATTCAAGTAGGGATTACCCTGATTACGATCTTATCAGGGGCGAGTTTGGCAGAAACTCTGGGACGAGAAATTGCATCTTGGCTTGGAAATGGTGAAACATCTTATGCCGTTGCAAGTTTTCTGTCTTTAGCATTTTTGACTTATATTTCCATCGTTTTTGGGGAATTGTATCCTAAGAGAATCGCTCTTAATCTAAAGGATGCCTTGGCGATTCGTACAGCGCCAGTTATCATTGGGCTTGGGAAACTAGTTAGTCCCTTTGTTTGGCTCTTGTCTGCATCTACCAATCTCTTGAGTCGCTTGACTCCTATGACCTTTGACGATGCTGATGAAAAAATGACCCGTGATGAAATTGAGTACATGTTGACCAATAGTGAAGAAACACTAGATGCTGACGAAATTGAAATGTTACAAGGGATTTTTTCACTGGACGAATTAATGGCCAGAGAAGTTATGGTTCCTCGAACAGATGCCTTTATGGTGGATATTCAGGATGATAGTCAAACCATTATCCAAAGTATTTTAAAACAAAATTATTCTCGTATCCCTGTCTATGATGGGGATAAGGACAATGTAATTGGAATCATTCACACCAAGAGTCTCCTTAAGGCGGGCTTTGTGGACGGTTTTGACAATATTGTTTGGAAGAGAATCTTACAAGATCCACTTTTTGTTCCTGAAACTATTTTTGTGGATGACTTGCTAAAAGAATTGCGAAATACTCAAAGACAAATGGCAATCTTGCTAGATGAATACGGTGGGATGGCTGGTTTGGTGACCCTGGAAGACCTCTTAGAGGAAATCGTTGGGGAAATCGATGACGAAACAGATAAGGCTGAAATCGAAGTTCATCAAATCGGAGAAGATACTTATATTGTTCAAGGTACCATGAATCTCAATGATTTCAATGATTACTTTGATGTTGAACTGGAAAGTGATGACGTTGATACCATCGCTGGTTATTATTTGACAGGAGTTGGGACCATTCCAACGACTGAGAAACTCAGCTATGAATTAATCAGCCAAAACAAACAGCTTATCCTAACCAATGATAAAGTGAAAAATGGACGTGTTACCAAGGTAAAAGTCCAAATCACAGAATTCGAAATTGAAGAAGAAACAGAATAAACTAGAGGCTTTTGTCACCATGTGTGACGAAGCTTTTTCAGTTGATTTCATACTCTTCGAAAATCTCTTCAAACCGCGTCAACGTCGCCTTGCCGTACGCAAGTACAGCCTGCGGCTAGTTTCCTAGTTTGCTCTTTGATTTTCATTGAGTATCAAAAGATTGTCTCCTAAAAAGAAGTCTGCCCCCAATCCGCCCCAAAGGTTTTTTAAAGTCATGCTTATTTATCCGCAGAAAATCAAAAAAGCCCTTCAACGGGGCTTTCTATTTAAATGAAACCTGATAAATCAAGTTATAGAAGGCGGTAGACGGATTTGAACCGACGATCAAGCTTTTGCAGAGCCGTGCCTTACCACTTGGCTATACCGCCTTAACGTTTATTATTATACCTTGAAAATGATTTTCAGTCAATAGCTTTTTCAGATTTTTTGTCTCAATAAGCCTAAATATTCTGAAAATTCGTTTACTTTTCTTGAAATCTATGATATAATTGATGATAACCTATACTTTATAAGAGGAGTAAAGAAATGAAAAAAAGTAGAGTCTTTGTTGCAGCAGGAGTTGCTTTATTAGCAACAGGTGTATTAGTAGCTTGTGGGAATTCAAAATCATCTGATTCGACAGCTCCAAAAACCTATGGTTATGTCTATTCAGCTGACCCAGAAACATTAGATTATATTATTTCTGGAAAAGAGAGTACGAAAGTGGCTACTTCAAACGGGATCGATGGCCTCTTCACAAATGACAAATACGGGAATTTGACTCCTGCGGTTGCAGAAGACTGGTCTGTATCAAAAGATGGATTGACATATACCTACAAAATTCGTAAAGGTGTCAAATGGATGACATCCGATGGTGAAGAATATGCCGAAGTGACTGCTAAAGACTTCGTGAATGGATTGAAACATGCGGCAGATAAGAAATCAGAAGCTCTATATCTAGCTGAAACTTCTGTTAAAGGTTTATCTGATTATTTGGCTGGGAATTCAAAAGATTTCTCTACAGTAGGTGTTAAAGCGGTTGATGACTATACTCTTGAGTATACTTTGAACCAACCAGAACCTTACTGGAACTCTAAGATGGTTTATTCAATTTTCTGGCCATTAAACGAAGAATTTGAAAAATCAAAAGGCTCTGATTTTGCTAAAGCGACAGATCCTACATCATTGCTATATAATGGACCTTTCTTGCTTAAAGGTTTGACTGCTAAATCTTCTATCGAATTTGCTAAGAACGAGCAGTACTGGGATAAAGAGAATGTTCATTTAGATACAGCAACACTTGCATATTTTGATGGTTCGGACCAAGAATCACTTGAGCGTAACTTTACAAGTGGAGCTTATAGTTTTGCTCGTCTTTACCCAACAAGTTCAAACTTCTCAAAGGTAGAGGAGTCATACAAGGATAATATTTTCTACACTCCGTCAGGAGCTGGTATTGGAGGTTTAGGTGTAAATATCGATCGACAAAATTACAAATATACATCTAAAACGACAGATGAAGAGAAAACATCTACTAAGAAAGCTCTTCTTAACAAAGACTTCCGCCAAGCCTTGAACTTTGCCTTTGACCGTACAGGTTATTCTGCTCAAGTTAACGGTAAAGAAGGTGCTCCTCTCGCAGTTCGTAATTTATTTGTGAAACCAGACTTTGTGACTGCAGGCGAAAAAACTTTCGGTGACTTGGTTGCTGAAAAAGTTAAGACTTATGGAGATGAGTGGAAAGATGTAAACTTTGCTGATGGTCAAGACGGTCTCTTTAACGCTGACAAAGCTAAAGCAGAATTTGCTAAAGCTAAAACTGCTCTGGAAGCAGAAGGTGTGAAATTCCCTATCCACTTGGATGTTCCAGTAGACCAAACCTCTAAAAACTTTGTCGCACGGATTCAGTCGTTCAAACAATCAGTTGAAAAAGTTTTAGGCGAAGAAAATGTTGTCATCGATATTCAACAAATTTCTAAAGATGAATTCTTTAATGCGACTTATTATGCTGCTAATGCGGCAGCTGAGGATTGGGATCTTTCAGGTGCGGTTGGATGGAATCCTGACTATGAAGATCCATCAACTTACCTTGATATCCTTAAATCAACTAATAGTGAGCAAACGAAAACTTATATGGGGTATGATGACCCATCAAATGCAGCTGCAGCTAAAGTTGGTGTGAAAGATTACGATAAATTGCTTGATGAAGCTGGAAAAGAAACAAGTGATCTTAACAAACGTTATGAAAAATATGCTGCTGCTCAAGCTTGGTTGACAGACAGTTCACTCTTCTTACCAGCTATGTCTTCTAGTGGTGCTGCACCATTCATTTCTCGTGTTGTACCATTCTCAGCTTCTTATAGCCAATCTGGAGACAAAGGTTCAAATCTCTACTTCAAATATATTCAGTTACAAGACAAAGTTGTAACAAAGGCTGATTATGAACAAGCTCGTGAGAAATGGATTAAAGAGAAAAAAGAATCAAACGAAAAAGTTCAAAAAGAATTGACTAAACACGTTAAATAAATAACTCTCAAGGGAACTTTCTCTCCATGAGGAGAAGGTTCTTTTGGGATTTAAAAAGGAAACGATATGAAGAAATATATTTTTATGCGTGTCTTGCGGTCATTGGTTTCTATCTTCTTAGTAACAACCTTGACTTACACGATTATCTATACAATGGTTCCTCGAAAATTGATTTTCAAACAGGATACCAACTATAATAAGATTGCGACAACTGCTGATAAACGTGATAACTATGAGAATACTGTTTATGAGCGTATGGGCTATATCGAGTACTACGATACCAAAGAGTTGCAAGAAAAAGCTAGCCAGATGGATGCTTCTGTAACAGTTGAAGCCAATGATACCAACAAGGCTATCTATGAAAAATACATCAAACAAATCGGTCATGGTTGGACCCTGGGAGAATTTACTGAAAGTGGCCAATTCTACGCTACACGTGAAATTCCAATTTTTGAACGTGTGTTTAAATTCTATGCAAACTTGCTTGATATCGACCACACAAACAAGATTCAGGACCCAGAAAATCCAAATTTGGAGCGTTATTTGCGTTTTGAAAATGATCCCGCTATCGGCTGGTCTCTGGTAGGTTCAGGGACTAAACACAAGTACCTCTTGTACTTCAATAGTCAGTTCCCATTTGTTCACCAAAACTTTGTGAACTTGAATTTGGGTGATTCATATCCAACTTATGCTAATACTCCTGTGCTTCAAGTTATCACACAAGGACAAGGTCAAACTAAGACATCAGAAGTGCAATTCCCAACTGGTAAGAAAACATCTTCAGTTAATATCTACTCAAGAACCTACAAATCGCCTAGTCAGGCTGATTCTCGTGAAGTAGCTAACTATGGGAAAGATGACCCATATACTGCAACTGAAAGCAACTACCAATATCCTTCTATGATTGCTAGCTCTGCAGTCGTTGGATTGATTGGTTTGGTGATTTCTTATGCGATTGCCGTGCCACTTGGTTCAGCTATGGCTCGCTTCAAGAATACTTGGATTGATAGCTTCTCAACAGGGTTTTTGACCTTCTTGATGGCCCTTCCAACCATTGCCTTGGTTTACATTGTTCGTTTGATTGGATCATCAATTGGTCTTCCAGATTCATTCCCTATCTTGGGTGCTGGAGATTGGCGTTCGTATGTTTTACCAGCAGTTATCCTTGGTTTATTGGGTGCTCCTGGTACAGCTATTTGGATTCGTCGTTACATGATTGACTTGCAATCACAGGACTTTGTTCGTTTTGCTCGTGCAAAAGGTTTGTCTGAAAAAGAAATTTCAAACAAACACATCTTTAAAAATGCCATGGTTCCGCTGGTTTCAGGAATTCCTGGTGCTGTTATCGGGGTTATCGGTGGTGCAACCCTTACTGAAACAGTCTTCGCTTTCCCAGGTATGGGTAAAATGTTGATTGACTCTGTAAAAGCATCTAATAACTCTATGGTCGTAGGTCTTGTCTTCATCTTTACATGTATTTCTATCTTCTCACTTCTTTTGGGAGATATTTGGATGACTATTATTGACCCACGTATTAAATTGACTGAGAAAGGAGGCAAATAATGTCTACAATCGATAAAGAAAAATTTCAGTTCGTAAAACGTGACGATTTTGCCTCTGAAGCCATTGATGCGCCAGCCTATTCATACTGGGGCTCAGTGTTTAGACAATTTATGAAGAAGAAATCAACTGTAGTCATGTTGGGAATCTTGGTAGCTATCATTTTGATGAGTTTCATCTACCCAATGTTTTCTAAGTTTGATTTCAATGATGTCAGCAAAGTAAACGACTTTAGTGCTCGTTATATCAAGCCAAATGCTGAGCATTGGTTCGGTACAGACAGTAACGGTAAATCTCTCTTTGACGGTGTCTGGTTCGGAGCTCGTAACTCTATCCTCATTTCTGTGATTGCGACAGTGATTAACTTGGTTATCGGTGTTTTTGTCGGTGGTATTTGGGGAATTTCAAAATCAGTTGACCGTGTGATGATGGAAGTTTATAATGTCATCTCAAACATCCCATCTCTTTTGATTGTCATTGTCTTGACTTACTCAATCGGAGCTGGATTCTGGAATCTGATTTTTGCTATGAGTGTGACTACTTGGATTGGTATTGCTTACTCAATTCGTATTCAGATCATGCGTTATCGTGACTTGGAGTATAACCTTGCTTCACGTACACTTGGAACACCAACCTTTAAGATTGTTGTAAAAAACATTATGCCACAATTGGTATCTGTTATCGTTACGACGACATCTCAAATGCTTCCAGCCTTTATCTCATACGAAGCTTTCCTTTCATTCTTTGGACTTGGATTGCCGATTACAGTTCCAAGTTTAGGTCGTTTGATTTCAGATTACTCTCAGAACGTAACGACAAATGCATACCTCTTCTGGATTCCATTGACAACTCTTGTCTTGGTATCCTTATCCCTTTTCGTAGTTGGTCAAAACTTAGCGGATGCTAGTGATCCACGTACACATAGATAGGAGTAGAAATGACAAAAGAAAAAAATGTAATTTTGACTGCTCGCGATATTGTCGTGGAATTTGACGTTCGTGACAAAGTATTGACAGCCATTCGCGGCGTTTCCCTTGAACTAGTTGAAGGAGAAGTATTAGCCTTGGTAGGTGAGTCAGGATCAGGAAAATCTGTTTTGACAAAGACTTTCACAGGTATGCTTGAAGAAAATGGTCGCATTGCCCAAGGTAGCATTGACTACCGTGGTCAAGATTTGACAGCTTTATCTTCTCACAAGGATTGGGAACAAATTCGTGGCGCTAAGATTGCGACTATCTTCCAAGATCCAATGACTAGTTTGGACCCAATTAAAACAATTGGTAGTCAGATTACAGAAGTTATTGTAAAACACCAAGGAAAAACAGCTAAAGAAGCGAAAGAATTGGCCATTGACTACATGAATAAGGTTGGGATTCCAGATGCAGATAGACGTTTTGATGAATACCCATTCCAATATTCTGGAGGAATGCGTCAACGTATCGTTATTGCGATTGCTCTTGCCTGCCGACCTGATGTCTTGATTTGTGATGAGCCAACGACTGCCTTGGATGTGACCATCCAAGCTCAGATTATTGATTTGTTGAAATCTTTACAAAACGAGTACCATTTCACAACAATCTTTATCACCCACGACCTTGGTGTGGTGGCAAGTATTGCAGATAAGGTAGCGGTTATGTATGCAGGAGAAATCGTTGAGTATGGAACTGTTGAGGAAGTCTTCTATGACCCTCGCCATCCATATACATGGAGTCTCTTGTCTAGCTTGCCTCAGCTTGCTGATGATAAAGGGGATCTTTACTCAATCCCAGGAACACCTCCGTCACTTTATACTGACCTGAAAGGGGATGCCTTTGCCTTGCGTTCTGACTATGCAATGCAAATTGACTTCGAACAAAAAGCTCCTCAATTCTCAGTATCAGAGACACATTGGGCTAAAACTTGGCTACTTCATGAGGATGCTCCAAAAGTAGAAAAACCAGCTGTGATTGCAAATCTCCATGATAAGATTCGTGAAAAAATGGGATTTGCCCATCTGGCTGACTAGGAGGAAGGAAATGTCTGAAAAATTAGTAGAAATCAAAGATTTAGAAATTTCCTTCGGTGAAGGAAGTAAGAAGTTTGTCGCAGTTAAAAATGCTAACTTCTTTATCAACAAGGGAGAAACTTTCTCGCTTGTAGGTGAGTCAGGTAGTGGGAAAACAACTATTGGTCGTGCCATCATCGGTCTTAATGATACAAGTAATGGGGATATCATTTTTGATGGTCAAAAGATTAATGGTAAGAAATCGCGTGAACAAGCTGCAGAATTGATTCGTCGTATCCAGATGATTTTTCAAGATCCTGCCGCAAGTTTGAATGAACGTGCGACTGTTGATTATATTATTTCTGAAGGTCTTTACAATCATCATCTGTTCAAGGATGAAGAAGAACGTAAAGAGAAAGTTAAAAATATTATCCGTGAAGTGGGGCTTCTTGCTGAGCACTTGACTCGTTACCCTCATGAATTCTCAGGTGGTCAACGTCAACGTATCGGTATTGCCCGTGCCTTGGTCATGCAACCAGACTTTGTTATTGCGGATGAGCCCATTTCAGCCTTGGACGTTTCTGTGCGTGCTCAAGTCTTGAACTTGCTCAAAAAATTCCAAAAAGAACTTGGTTTGACCTATCTCTTCATCGCCCATGACTTGTCTGTCGTTCGCTTTATTTCAGATCGTATCGCAGTTATTTACAAGGGTGTTATTGTAGAGGTTGCAGAAACAGAAGAATTGTTTAACAATCCAATTCATCCATATACTCAAGCCTTGCTTTCAGCGGTACCAATCCCAGATCCAATCTTGGAACGTAAGAAGGTCTTGAAGGTTTACGACCCAAGTCAACACGACTATGAGACTGATAAGCCATCTATGGTAGAAATCCGTCCAGGTCACTATGTTTGGGCTAACCAAGCCGAATTAGCGCGTTACCAACAAGGGTTAAACTAATAATGGTTTTATAATTTCCATATCAATTTTTATGGGAATTATAAACCTTTTTTTGTTGGACTGATTTGAAAAAATCTTTGAAATTATCCTAAAAGAATTGAAAGAATTATGAAAGAATTTTCGAAAAATTTTAAAAAATTCTGAAATATTCTTGACAGGTGATGAAAAAGGTGGTAAGATAGGAAACATCAAAAAAGAAAGCAGAAAAAGAAATGAATAAGAGACAAGCTGTAACGATGAATCAAAACTTTTACTTTAGCTACTTTAGATAGTGTTTGTAGACATGTCACCATGGATGCAAACAGTTCAAGCAATTTGTTTGTATCTATGTGGCTAAGATTTTTGATTGTGGTCCATATAGATGAATATCTAAATGGACTAGCAAAGTTATAACTTGTTAGATTATTTCAAGCATCCGTTTAGATAGTATCTAGGCGGTTTTTTGTTTTATCTTTTCTGAGAAGGAGTTTCATTATGAAAGTTGTTCGAAAATTACTAGCACCCCTCTTGGTAGTGGGGATTCTCTTGACCTCTTTGATCAGTTTGCATCAGTTGAAGGCAGATAAGAAAAAAGATGTTTTTCGTATCGGTATTTCGCAGTTTATTACTCATCAATCTTTGGACGCTACTAGAGAAGGTTTTGTGGATGAGCTGGCCAAGCAAGGCTATGTTGAAGGGAAAAATATTGAGATTGATTTGCAAAATGCACAGGGAGAACAAAGAAATCTAAAAACCATTTCCCAGCAACTAGCAGAATCTAGTGATGTCGTTCTAGCCATCGCAACGCCTTCTGCTCAGAGCTTGGCCAATACAACACAAACGACACCTGTTATCTTTTCAGCGGTAACAGATCCTGTCAGTGCCAAGTTGGTAGAGTCAAGAGAGCATCCTGGGGGCAATGTAACTGGGACAAGCGATCAGTCATCAGATGCCATTTCAACCCAAATCAATTTGATAAAGAAAGTGTTGCCCAAGGCTAAAACGATTGGAATTCTTTATACTCAGAGCGAGCCAAACTCAGTTGTCCAAAAGGATGAAGCTAAGCGCCTTCTGGAAGAAAAAGGCTTTACCGTTGTTGAAAAAACAATCTTGGACAGTAACAACGTCAAGGCGGCAGCAGAAAGCTTGATGGCAGAGGTGGATATGGTTTTTGTACCAACGGATAATATCATTTCATCAACCATGGAAACAGTCAAGCAGGTTTCTATTAAACACAAAGTTCCAGTATTCGGTGGTTCAACAGAAATGATTGCTGTTGGTGGCTTGTATAACTACGGAACCAATTATGAAGAATTGGGACGCCAGACAGCAAGAATGCTGATTCGTGTTTTAAAAGGTGAGAATCCAGAAAATATAGCAGTTGAGTTGCCTGAAAAACTGGAATTGCATACCAATCAAGAAATGGCAGATGCATTGGGAATTGATATTAGCAAGTTAGAAAGCAAGGAATAAGGAGGTTTAAGATGAATTTTGTGTTATCTAGTTTATCAGAAGGTTTGTTGTGGTCGATTATGGCGATTGGGGTCTACTTGACTTTCCGTATTTTGGATATTGCGGATATGACTGCTGAGGGAGCCTTTCCTCTGGGGGCAGCTGTCGTTGTATCACAGATACAGGCAGGGACAAATCCTTGGATTGCGACCTTACTTGCTTTGTTAGCAGGTATGATTGCTGGTCTTGTATCAGGAATGCTCCACACCAAGATGAAAATCCCAGCTCTCTTGACAGGGATTGTGACCTTGACAGGGCTTTATTCGATCAATATTAAAATCATGGGAAGTGTGCCCAATCTTTCCTTGGGAGATTCTTCGACTGTCTTTAAACAGTTGGCGAGCTTGGGGCTGTCAAATGAAGAAGCTGTTTTCTCACTCAGTTTAGCTTGTCTCTTACTTGTTTGTTTGGTCTTGACTCTTTTGATGAAAACAGAGATTGGCTTGGTCTTGCGTTCGACTGGGGACAATATTCCGATGAGTGAGGCCAATGGGGTCAATGTAGACACGATGAAGATTGTTGGTTACATGATTTCAAATGGCTTGATTGCCCTATGTGGTTCCTTGTTTGCCCAAAATGATGGATTTTCAGATGTGACTTCTGGGACAGGAACTATCGTTGTTGGTTTGAGTGCAGTCATTATTGCGGAAGTCTTGATTCACGACTTGACCATTGGAGGCCGCTTGTTATCCATCGGAATTGGTGCTATTGTTTACCGTTTGATTATTTTAAATATCTATGAAATTCCAAATCTAGATCAAAACCTAGTTCGTCTCTTTAATGCAATCTTGCTTGCCTTGGTTTTATTTGCGCCAGAATTGCAAAAGAGATTAAAGATTCGTGGTCTGAAATTGAGAAATGAATAGGAGGAGAAAGTTATGGCAAGTTTGTTAACACTTGAAAATATTCACAAAACATTTGAAGCAGGGACGGTCAATGAGAACCATGTCCTCAAAGGATTAGATTTAGAAGTTGAAGAGGGAGATTTTATCTCAGTAATCGGTGGAAATGGAGCAGGTAAATCCACTTTGATGAATATCTTGGCTGGCAATCTATCGGTGGACGAAGGAGAACTTTTATTGGCAGGGAAATCCATTAAAAATCTGAGTGTCAGAAAGAGAGCAAAGGATATCGCCCGTGTTTTTCAGGATCCTAAGATGGGAACCGCTTCGCGTTTGACGATTGAGGAGAATATGGCTATTGCCTTGAGACGTGGGCAAAAGAGAGGACTTGGTTGGGGCGTGAAGGAGAAGGATAGAATCCAGTTCCAAGAAGCCTTGAAAGAGTTGAATATTGGTCTTGAAAATCGCTTGAAAGTGGATACTCAATACCTCTCAGGAGGACAAAGACAGGCCTTGACCCTAGTCATGGCAGCTCTGGTGAAACCTAAACTTTTGCTTTTGGATGAACATACTGCGGCACTTGATCCAAAAACGAGTCAAATGGTGATGGACTTGACTCAAAAGATTGTGGAAGACCATCAGTTGACGACTTTGATGATTACCCATGATATGAACCATGCGATTGAGTACGGAAATCGTCTCATTATGCTCTATCAAGGGAAAATAGTGGTGGATGTCAAGGGAGAGGAGAAAAAGCATCTGACGGTTGAAAATCTCATGCATCTCTTCCAGAAAAATAGTGGCCAAAGCCTAGTCAGTGATGAATTGGTTTTGGGATAAAGAAAAAGGCTGAGATCTGGTGTCTCAGTCTTTTATTAGGTACAAATGGATAGGCAGAAATATGAAATTAATACTCTTCGAAAATCTCTTCAAACCGTGTCAGCTTTATCTGCAACCTCAAAGCGGCGCTTTGAGCAACCTGCGGCTAGCTTCCTAGTTTACTCTTTGATTTTCATTGAGTATAAACTCAGTAAGGAGCCCTCTTTTGCAGAAAAGCAGGGTTCTTTTTGCTGTCTATTCCATTCCTGAAAGCGTAAAACAAACTAGTCAGGGTGGCTAGTTTGTGGTATAATGAAAGAGACTCAAAAAGAAACAGGAGAAATATGATGGATTTACTTTTAGCAATTGTATTGATTGTGCTAGCTTTTCTAGGAGGAGCTCTTGGAGGAATGTACTTGGTTCGTAAGCAAATTGAAAAAGAATTCGCTGACAACCCACGTTTGAATGCTGAAGCAGTTCGTACTCTTTTGAGTGCAAATGGTCAAAAACCAAGCGAAGCTAAGGTACAACAAGTTTACCACCAAATCATCCGCCAACAAAAGGCAGCCCTTGCTAACAATAAAAAGAAAAAATAAATAAGGAAAAGTCTGGGATGAAAGTTCCAGACTTCTCACTATGTTGGCTATGCTTTAGAGATGAGACTTTTTCCTTGCATTCTATTGATATTTGATTATGATTAAGAGAGATAGTTGTTGATTAGGCTATCATTATTCAGTTCATAAGGAGCGGTAATCATAATGAACTATCAATCAGAAAAAAGACTAGAAAGAAGACTAGAAAGAAGACTGTATGGATAATCGACCAATTGGTTTTTTGGATTCGGGTGTCGGGGGCTTGACCGTTGTACGTGAGCTCATGCGCCAACTTCCCCATGAAGAAATCGTCTATATTGGGGATTCGGCACGGGCGCCTTACGGGCCCCGTCCTGCTGAGCAAATTCGTGAATATACTTGGCAGTTGGTCAACTTTCTCTTGACCAAGGATGTCAAAATGATTGTCATTGCTTGTAACACTGCGACTGCTGTCGTCTGGGAAGAAATCAAGGCTCAACTAGACATTCCCGTCCTAGGTGTGATTTTGCCAGGAGCTTCGGCAGCCATCAAGTCCAGTCAAGGTGGGAAAATCGGAGTGATTGGAACGCCTATGACGGTACAATCAGACATCTACCGCCAGAAAATCCATGATCTGGATCCCGACTTACAGGTGGAGAGCTTGGCCTGTCCCAAGTTTGCTCCCTTGGTTGAGTCAGGCGCCCTGTCAACCAGTGTCACCAAGAAAGTGGTCTATGAAACCCTGCGTCCCTTGGTTGGAAAGGTGGATAGCCTGATTTTGGGTTGTACCCATTATCCGCTCCTCAGACCTATTATTCAAAATGTCATGGGACCAAAGGTTCAGCTCATTGATAGTGGGGCAGAGTGCGTACGGGATATCTCAGTCTTACTTAATTATTTTGAAATCAATCGTGGTCGCGATGCTGGACCACTCCATCACCGTTTTTACACAACAGCCAGCAGCCAAAGTTTTGCACAAATTGGTGAAGAATGGCTGGAAAAAGAGATTTATGTGGAGCATGTAGAATTATGACAAATAAAATTTATGAATACAAGGATGACCAGGACTGGTATGTTGGGTCCTATAGTATTTTTGGTGGTGTCCGGACATTGACTGATGAAGACTTGGATTTTCCTCTAGTTGGATTGGCCAAAATCTTTCGAGACGAGGAACGAGGTTTTCCACTTTCAGTTACTGTTTTACGCTATGGTTCTCCCTACCGTTTATTGTCTTTTGTGGTAGATATCCTTAACCAAGAAATGGGACGAAATTTGGAAGTTATTCAACGTCAGGGAGCCCTGCTCTTGGTTGAAAATGGGCAGCTCTTGTATGTAGAATTGCCTAAAGAAGGGGTCAATGTTCATGATTTCTTTGAGACAAGCAAGGTCAGAGAAACCCTGTTAATTGCGACTCGTAATGAAGGTAAGACCAAGGAATTCCGAGCTATCTTTGACAAGCTAGGCTACGATGTGGAAAATCTTAATGACTATCCTGACCTGCCTGAAGTAGCTGAAACAGGCATGACCTTCGAAGAAAATGCCCGTCTCAAGGCAGAAACGATTTCCCAATTAACGGGCAAGATGGTTTTGGCAGACGACTCTGGACTGAAAGTAGATGTTTTAGGTGGTTTGCCTGGTGTCTGGTCGGCTCGTTTCGCAGGTGTCGGAGCAACTGACCGGGAAAACAATGCCAAACTCTTGCATGAATTGGCCATGGTCTTTGAACTCAAGGACCGCTCGGCTCAATTCCATACAACCCTAGTCGTAGCCAGTCCAAACAAGGAAAGCTTGGTTGTTGAAGCAGACTGGCCTGGCTACATTAACTTTGAACCTAAGGGTGAAAACGGCTTTGGCTATGACCCTCTCTTCCTTGTAGGAGAGACAGGCAAATCATCAGCTGAATTAACCCTTGAAGAAAAAAATAGTCAATCTCACCGTGCCTTAGCCGTTAAGAAACTTTTGGAGGTATTTCCATCATGGCAAAGCAAACCATCATTGTAATGAGCGATTCTCATGGCGATAGCTTGATTGTGAAAGAAATCCGTGATCGCTATGTGGGCAAAGTTGATGCCGTTTTTCATAATGGCGATTCTGAACTGCGTCCTGATTCTCCACTTTGGGAGGGCATCCGTGTAGTTAAAGGGAACATGGACTTCTACGCCGGCTACCCAGAACGTTTGGTGACTGAGCTTGGTTCGACCAAGATTATCCAAACTCATGGTCACTTGTTTGACATTAATTTCAACTTTCAAAAGTTGGACTACTGGGCTCAGGAGGAAGATGCCGATATCTGTCTCTATGGTCACTTGCATGTGCCAAGTGCTTGGATGGAAGGTAAAACCCTCTTTCTAAATCCAGGTTCTATCAGTCAACCACGTGGGACCATCAGAGAATGTCTCTATGCTCGTGTGGAGATTGATGACAGTTATTTCAAAGTGGACTTTTTGACACGAGACCATGAGGTGTATCCGGGCTTGTCCAAGGAGTTTAGCCGATGATTGCCAAGGAGTTTGAGACTTTCTTGTTGGGGCAAGAGGAAACTTTTTTGACTCCTGCTAAAAATCTGGCTGTGTTGATTGATACCCACAATGCGGATCACGCTACCCTCTTGCTCAGTCAGATGACCTATACCCGTGTTCCCGTTGTGACAGATGAAAAACAGTTTGTTGGGACGATTGGGCTCAGAGATATTATGGCTTATCAGATGGAGCATGACTTGAGTCAAGAAATCATGGCAGATACGGATATCGTTCATATGACGAGAACGGACGTAGCGGTCGTCTCGCCTGATTTTACCATTACGGAGGTCTTGCACAAGTTGGTAGATGAGTCCTTCTTACCTGTTGTGGATGCGTCAGGGATTTTCCAAGGAATTATCACGCGCAAGTCTATTCTCAAGGCAGTCAATGCCCTCTTGCATGACTTTAGTAAGGAATATGAGATTCGATGCAAATGAGAGACAGGATTTCAGACTTTTTAGAGGGGAAGCAGGGTTTGTCTGCCAATTCCAAGCAGTCCTATAAGTATGATTTGGAGCAATTTTTAGACATTGTAGGTGAGCGGATCTCTGAAACTAGTCTCAAGATTTACCAAGCCCAGCTAGTCAATTTAAAGATCAGCGCTCAGAAGCGAAAGATTTCGGCCTGTAACCAATTTCTCTACTTTCTCTATCAAAAAGGAGAAGTGGACGGCTTTTATCGCTTGGAATTAACCAAACAAGCTGAAAAGAAGACCGAAAAACCAGAACTGTTAGAACTAGACTCTTTTTGGCAGGAAAGCGACTATCCAGAGGGCCGCTTGCTAGCGCTCTTAATCCTAGAAATGGGGCTCTTACCGAGTGAGATTTTAGCTCTAAAGGTTGCGGATATCAACCTGGACTTTCAAGTGTTGCGAATCAAGAAGGCTTCCCAACAGAGAATTGTCACCATTCCTACAACTTTGCTTTCAGAATTGGAACCCTTGATGGGCCAGACCTATCTCTTTGAAAGGGGAGGGAAAGCCTATTCCCGTCAGTGGGCCTTTCGTCAGCTAGAATCCTTTGTCAAGGAGAAAGGGTTTCCATCCTTATCAGCTCAAGCCTTACGGGAACAGTTCATTCTAAGACAGATAGAAAAGAAGGTCGATTTGTACGAAATTGCAAAAAAACTAGGATTAAAAACAGTCCTGACCTTAGAAAAATATAGATAATGGATATTAAATTAAAAGATTTTGAAGGGCCCCTGGACTTGCTCTTGCACCTGGTCTCAAAGTACCAGATGGATATCTACGATGTTCCAATTACAGAAGTCATTGAGCAGTATCTAGCCTATGTCTCAACCCTGCAGGTCATGCGTCTGGAAGTGACGGGCGAGTACATGGTTATGGCCAGTCAGCTCATGCTGATCAAGAGCCGCAAACTCCTTCCCAAGGTAGCAGAAGTGACCGACTTGGAGGATGATCTGGAGCAGGATCTCCTCTCTCAAATTGAAGAATACCGCAAGTTCAAGCTCTTGGGGGAGCACTTGGAAGCCAAGCACCAAGAGCGGGCCCAGCACTATTCCAAAGCGCCGACAGAGTTGATTTACGAAGATGCGGAGCTTGTTCATGACAAGACGACCATTGACCTCTTTTTGGCTTTTTCAAATATCCTAGCCAAGAAAAAAGAAGAGTTTGCACAAAATCACACGACTATCTTGCGGGATGAGTATAAGATTGAGGACATGATGGTTATCGTGAAAGAGTCCTTGACTGGACGAGATCAATTGCGCTTGCAGGATTTGTTTAAGGAAGCCCAGAATCTCCAAGAGGTCATTACCCTCTTTTTGGCAACCCTAGAGTTAATCAAAACCCAGGAGCTGATTCTTGTGCAAGAGGAAAGTTTCGGAGATATTTATCTCATGGAAAAGAAGGAAGAAAGTCAAGTGGCCCAAAGCTAGACTTGATAGAGAGGAAAGATGAGTACTTTAGCAAAAATAGAAGCGCTCTTGTTTGTAGCGGGTGAAGATGGGATTAGAGTCCGCCAGTTAGCTGAACTCCTCTCTCTGCCACCGACAGGCATCCAGCAGAGTTTAGAAAAATTAGCTCAGAAGTATGAAAAGGACCCAGATTCCAGTTTGGCTCTGATTGAGACTGGTGGCGCTTATAGATTGGTGACCAAGCCTCAATTTGCTGAGATTTTGAAGGAATACTCTAAGGCACCTATCAACCAGAGTTTATCTCGGGCTGCCCTTGAGACCTTGTCCATCATTGCTTATAAGCAGCCCATCACACGAATAGAGATTGATGCCATCCGTGGGGTCAACTCGAGTGGGGCCTTGGCAAAATTGCAGGCTTTTAACCTGATAAAGGAAGACGGAAAAAAAGAAGTGTTGGGTCGCCCCAACCTCTATGTGACTACAGATTATTTCCTAGATTACATGGGAATTAACCATTTGGAAGAATTACCAGTGATTGATGAGCTTGAGATTCAAGCCCAAGAAAGCCAATTATTTGGTGAAAGGATAGAAGAAGATGAGAATCAATAAGTATATTGCCCACGCAGGTGTGGCCAGTAGGAGAAAAGCAGAAGAGCTGATTAAGCAAGGTTTGGTGACGGTTAACGGCCAGGTGGTACGTGAACTAGCAACGACCATCAAGTCAGGTGACAAGGTCGAAGTAGAAGGCCAACCCATCTACAACGAAGAGAAGGTCTACTATCTGCTTAACAAACCACGTGGTGTGATTTCCAGTGTGACAGATGACAAGGGCCGCAAGACGGTTGTCGACCTCTTGCCCAATGTCAAAGAGCGCATCTACCCTGTAGGTCGTTTGGACTGGGATACATCAGGGGTCTTGATTTTGACCAATGACGGGGATTTTACAGATGAGATGATTCACCCTCGTAATGAGATTGACAAGGTTTATGTCGCGCGTGTTAAAGGTGTGGCCAATAAGGATAATCTCCGCCCCTTGACCCGTGGACTTGAGATTGATGGTAAGAAAACCAAGCCGGCTGTTTATGAAATTCTCAAAGTGGATCCAGTCAAAAACCGCTCTGTGGTGCAGTTGACTATCCATGAAGGGCGTAACCACCAGGTTAAAAAGATGTTTGAAGCTGTTGGTCTCCAAGTAGATAAGTTGTCTCGGACTCGTTTCGGACACCTAGACTTGACAGGACTCCGTCCAGGAGAATCCCGTCGTCTTAATAAAAAAGAAATCAGCCAACTACATACCATGGCTGTAACCAAGAAATAATGAAACGAATTTTAATAGCGCCTGTGCGCTTTTACCAACGTTTTATCTCGCCAGCCTTTCCCCCCTCTTGTCGCTTTGAGCCTACTTGTTCCAATTACATGATTCAGGCTATTGAAAAACATGGCTTTAAGGGTGTCTTGATGGGCTTGTCTCGGATTTTACGTTGCCATCCCTGGTCGAAAACAGGTAAGGACCCCGTCCCGGACCACTTTTCCCTTAAACGGAATCAAGAAGAAAAATGAGGCTAGGTAAAAATATTTTAGTGAAATGATAAAAACGCATCCTATCAGGTTTGAGTGAGCTTGATAGGATGCGTTTTATCATGTAAAGATGTGATTGAGTTTAAAGTAGCTTATTTCAAGGCTTTTTGTGCGTCTTCAATCATGAGTTTTGTTGATTCAAGCCCGCCACCACTTAGATACCAGAGGTCTGGTGTTAGTCGGATGATCTTTCCATTTTTAGCAGCAGGAGTTTCAGCAATAAGGGCATTTTCTAGGACACCATCGTTGCTAGAGTTGTCACCACCGATGGCAAGGGTACGGTTGATGACAAAGAGGATGTCAGGATTGATTTCTTTGACACTTTCAAAGCTGACTTCTTGTCCGTGGCGTGAGTCTTCAAATTGAGTATCGGTTGGTTTGAATTTCAAGGTTTGGTACAAGAAAGAGAAACGAGATTGGGCGCCAAAGGCAGCCATTTTTCCTTCGTTGAGGAGGATAGCAAGGGCTTTTTTGTCAGAACTTTCGTTTTTAGTAGCGACTTCTTGGATGCTCTTGTCTAGCTTGGCCAATTCTTCCTTGGCTTTCTGTGCGCCAGTTTCACCAAAGGCGCTTGCTAAGGATTCGATATTTGCCTTGGTAGAAGTCCAGTAGTCGTCCTTGCTTGCTTGGAAGAGAACAGTCGGAGCGATTTCTTTGAACTTGTCTACGAATTTTTGGGTACGTGGTGAAGCGATAATCAAATCTGGTTCAAGAGCAGCAATGGCTTCTAGGTCTGGCTCAACCATAGAACCAACATTTTTAACTTTTCCAGCTAGGTCTTTAAGATAAGTCGGAACAGTTTTTGTAGGCATTCCGACGACATTCTTTTCAAAACCTAAAGCGTGAATAGTGTCCGCAGCACCGAGATCAAAGGTCACAATCTTTTCAGGAACTTTGGGAAGTTTGACCTCATCTAGTGAACTTTTAATGATCACCTCTGTTGGAGCAGAGCTACTTGTCTCCGTCTGATTAGTGCTTGAGTTGGTACTACATGCACCAAGTAGGAGCAAGAAGCTGGCTACTAGGGCAGTGAGGTAAAGTTTGAGGGATGTTTTCATGATTTCTCCTTTTTAAAATGTGATAACGATTTAGGGAGTCTCTAGGTTTTATTGACTAAGAGATTGAAGGTTCTCTAACTTGAACTTATATGTTATTAGCTATAGATACAGATCTTTTTGCCATTGATATCAGCCAGCGTGATGGGAATCTCATAAAGTTGACTGAGCAGGTCAGCCTGCATGATTTGATCTGTTCTTCCCTTGCTAAAGACTTGACCGTCCTTGAAGGCGACAATTTCATCTGCATACTGACTGGCCATGTTGATATCGTGGAGGACGATGATAATGGTCTTTCCTAGTTCCTCCACCAGTCGCTTGAGAATCTGCATCATGCTGACGCTTTGCTTGATATCGAGATTGTTGAGCGGTTCATCTAGCAAGATAAAGTCTGTATCCTGGGCCAGTACCATAGCGATAAAGACCCGCTGGAGCTGGCCTCCAGACAGGCTATCGATGTAGCGGTCTTTTAGGTTGGTCAGTTCCAGATAGTCCAGAGTTTCTCGGATTTTTTCCCAATCTTCTGGTCTCAGTCGTCCTCTACTGTAGGGAAATCGTCCAAAACTGACCAGTTCTTCCACCGTCAATTTGGCTTGGTAATTGATTTTCTGCTTTAGGATAGTGAGTTCTTGAGCTAGTTCTTGTGAATTCCAACTCTCGATTTCACGGCCTTTGATACTGAGAATCCCCTGATCTTTCTTGGTCAGTCTGCTCATGATGGAGAGGAGAGTCGATTTTCCAGCACCATTTGGGCCAATAAAGGCTGTCAGTTTCTGAGGACTGACTTCAAGCGAAATGCCTTGCAAAATATCCTGTTTTTGAATGGATTTGTCAATGTTTTCCAGTTTCACCGACGCGCCCTCCTATAAAGTAAGATAAAGAATAAGAAGCCACCCACACTCTCGATGATCATGCTGATGCGAATTTCCAGAGCAAAAACTCGTTCGATGAGGGCTTGTCCCAAGGTCAAACTAATAAATCCAATCAGAATAGTTACGATAAAGAGCAACTTGTGCCGATAATCTTTGACAATCAGGTAAGTTATATTAGCCAGCATAAAGCCGAAGAAGGCCATAGGCCCTACCAAGGCAGTGGCCGTTGAAGTTAAAAGTACGATGCCCCAGAGGAGCTCTTTCTGTTCTTTTTCAACATCGAGTCCCAATATCTGAGCTGTTTCTCTTTGTAGGTGCAAGACATCCAGAATGACTGCTTTTCGAAAGAAAAAGATTGTCAAAGCAATGATGATCAGAGAGCCGATGGCTAGGATGGAAGTGTTGAGATGTTGAAAGGAGGCAAAGAGACCGTTTTGCAGTTTATCGTATTCGTTTGGATCCATCAGGACCTGAAGGAAGGTACTGATATTTCGAAAGAGACTTCCGAGGGCAAGACAAATCAGCAGGATAAAGACCAGATCTTGTTTCATCAGCGTCTTCAGGTAGCCTTCTAAGGCGAGAAAGAAGAGGGATTGGACAAGAAGTAAGATTAGGAATTCTAAGATGGGAGACTTCCCGAGTTGAAGAAACTTGCTTTCAAAAACCAGTAGCAGAGTTTGTAGTAGGACGTAGAAGGATTCGATTCCCAAAATACTAGGAGTCAGGAAACGATTTTCCGTCAGGGTTTGAAAACTAATGGTCGAAATCCCAGTCGCGATAGCTACCAAGAGATAAACGACAATTTTTTGGGAACGCAATTTCCAAGCAAAGGCTGACAAGTGAGTGATGGGCCAAAAGTAGAGAAGACAAGCTCCGATGGCGAGAATAATGAGAAGGCAGAAGAGTTTGGTATGTTTGCTTTTAAACTGCATCTTTTCGTCCCCCTCTCCATAGAAGTAGGATAAAGACGAGGCTACCAATGATTCCTAGTAGAAGACTGACAGACAACTCATAGGGTCGAATCAGAACTCGGGATAGGATATCGCAAGCCAGAACTAGATTGGCTCCAACCAGTGCGACGATAAGTTTGGTCTGACTTAGATTATCTCCATAACGCTTGCGAACAAGATTGGGAACAATAACTCCGAGAAAAGGTAAGCCACCCACGGTAATCATGGTGACACTAGTCGTTAGAGCAACCAGAAAGAGAGCCAGTTTTTCAAGTAGGGAGTAAGAAATCCCCAAACTCTCACTGGCTTCCTTGCCCAGATTCATGATGGTAAAAGTTTGGGATAATTTCCAAACGGCTATCAGGATGATGAGGCCTAAAAAGAGCCATTCATACTGATGATTCTGAATCATGGAGAAGGAGCCCTGGGTCCAAGCTGTCATACTCTGAACCAGATTGAAACGGTAGGCGATAACTTCTGTCACAGAACCGATAATCCCGCTATAGATGATCCCAATCAGAGGCAACATCCACCTTTCCTTTATAGAAAAAATAGTCATGAAGGCTAGGAAGAAGAGGGTGAATGTGATGGATGAAACAAAAGCGAAGAGCATCTTTTGGGTCAGACTAGCCGACGGAAAGACAAAGAGGCTCAGCACCATTCCCAGTTTGGCAGCTTCAGTCGTTCCAACTGTGCTTGGAGCAGCAAACTGATTTTGAGTGATAGTCTGCATGAGAAGTCCTGCCATACTCATACTAGAGGCCGTCAGGAGAATACTGATGGTTCTTGGAAGACGGGACTCTTGAAAGAGAAGCCAAGTTTCATGATCCAGAGCAAAGAGTTTTCCCCATGAAAAATCACTGGTCCCAATGCTAATAGAGAGAAAGACTAGGAGTAGAAGTAAGCCAATTAAATAATGAGAAAGTTTCATACCCCATCCTTTCATGTAGATTTGGTACTGAAAGATACCTGCGGATATTACTGTAACATGATTTATTTAATCTGTCAATAAATTTTCTGACAATTTAATGAATAAAACAAGGAGAGAGCGCCAAGGCTTTCTCCTTTGTTATCCTATTCCAAAATGTTTTTGCCTTCTTTAACACGCCAACGATAATCTGATAAAATAATATCTTCGAGGGAGTAGCTAGCCTTCCAATCAAGATATTTTTTAGCTTTTGATGCGTCTGCTAGGACGCTGGCTGGGTCCCCAGCACGGCGAGCAACAATTTCGTGGGGTATTTTTTTATTCAGTAGTTCTTCAGCAGTTTTAAAGATTTCTTTGACGGTATAGCCTTTTTCAGTTCCCAAGTTAAAGATTTGAGAAGAACTGTTTTCTTGAAATAGGTAGTTCATTCCTTTAACATGAGCCTGTGCAAGGTCCAAGACATGAATGTAATCTCGAATACATGAACCATCACGTGTATCATAGTCATCTCCAAATATTTTCAGGCTATCATTTTGTCCCAATGCGGTCTTGTTGATGTTGGGAATGATATGAGTTGGATTTTTCACTCGCAGACCGTTTGAAGCATCCATTTCAGCTCCAGCAACATTAAAGTAACGGAAAATGACATATTTCCAGTCGTAGCGATTAGCCATCCAGTAAATCATTCGTTCGCCCATCAGTTTTGTCTCTGCATAAGGATTGACAGGATCGAGCAGGGTATCTTCAGTTGCTGGCTTGTCAATACAGTTATTACCATAGAGGGAAGCAGTCGAAGAGAACATGATTTTTTGAATGCCAACTTCAGATAAGACTTTGAGAACTTGGTTCATACCAGCAACATTGGCAGTGAAGTATTTACTTGGATTTTCAATACTTTCGCTCACAACAATCTCACCCGCACAATGCAGAACAGCGTCAATCTTGTTTTCTTCCAAGTAAGCTTTTAGGGCACTAGCATCATAAACATCCAGTTGTTTAAAGCTAACACGACTATCTACAGCCGAACGATTTCCTGTAGAGAGATTATCTAGAACATGTACCTGATAGCCAGCATTTAAAAGAGCTTTAACGGTATGGGAGCCAATGTAGCCAGCTCCACCTGTAACAAGAATTGTTTTGGTCATGATTTTTTCCTTTTCCTAGTTTTGTACTATTTTAAAGAAATAAGAAGGCAAAGTCAACTATTTTCTGCAAATTTTATGAAAAATCTGAACGATTTTGGCATCGGATTGTTTTTTTGTTTGGGAATAAAATTTCGAGTGAATCTTGGAATTTTTTTAGATTTTACTTCAAATGCAAGAGAATACAATTCATTTCTAAGATAGAGCAAAACTAAGATACTAACTTAGAAATCCACCTTCCCGCTATCCTTCTCCTATAAAAAGTGGTAAAATGGATGGAAGAAAGAAGGAACTGAAATGACAACATTATTTTCAAAAATCAAAGAAGTAACAGAACTTGCTGCGATCTCAGGTCATGAAGCACCTGTCCGCGCTTATCTTCGTGAAAAGTTGACACCGCACGTGGATGAAGTGGTGACAGATGGCTTGGGTGGTATTTTCGGGATTAAACATTCAGAAGCTGCGGATGCACCGCGCGTCTTGGTCGCTTCTCACATGGATGAAGTTGGTTTTATGGTCAGCGAAATCAAGCCAGATGGTACTTTTCGTGTCGTAGAAATCGGTGGTTGGAATCCTATGGTGGTTAGTAGCCAGCGCTTTAAACTCTTTACTCGTGACGGTCGTGAAATTCCTGTGATTTCAGGCTCTGTCCCTCCACATTTGACTCGTGGTAAGGGTGGACCAACCATACCTGCTATTGCAGATATCGTCTTTGATGGCGGTTTTGCGGATAAGGCGGAAGCAGAAAGCTTTGGCATCCGTCCTGGAGATACCATCGTACCAGATAGCTCTGCAATCTTGACAGCCAATGAAAAAAATATCATCTCAAAAGCTTGGGACAACCGCTATGGTGTACTCATGGTTAGTGAATTGGCAGAAGCTCTTTCAGGTCAAAAACTCGGAAATGAACTCTATCTAGGTTCTAACGTCCAAGAAGAGGTTGGTCTCCGTGGTGCTCATACCTCTACAACTAAATTTGATCCAGAAGTTTTCCTAGCAGTTGACTGTTCACCTGCTGGTGATGTTTATGGCGGTCAAGGCAAGATTGGAGATGGAACCTTGATTCGTTTCTATGACCCAGGTCACTTGCTTCTCCCAGGTATGAAGGATTTCCTTTTGACAACGGCTGAAGAAGCTGGAATCAAGTACCAATACTACTGTGGTAAAGGCGGAACAGACGCTGGCGCAGCTCATCTGAAAAATGGTGGTGTCCCATCTACAACAATCGGTGTCTGCGCTCGCTATATCCACTCTCACCAAACACTTTATGCTATGGATGACTTCCTAGAAGCACAAGCTTTCTTACAAGCCTTGGTGAAAAAATTGGATCGTTCAACAGTTGACTTGATTAAAAATTATTAAACTTAAGGAGGTGGTAGGGATGGTAGAACCAAACCTAGAAAGCCTTATAAAAGATCTTTACAATCATGCTCGACATGATTTGAGTGAAGATTTAGTTGCTGCTCTCCTAGAGACTGCTAAAAAACTGTCTACTACAAATGAGCAATTGCTGGCAGTTCGTCTCTCAGGCCTGGTCAATCGTGAATTGCTCCTTAATCCCAAACATCCGGCACCTGAGTTGCTCAACTTGGCTCGCTTTATTAAAAGAGAAGAATCCAAGTACAGAGGAACTGCGGCTTCTGCGCTTATGTACGGGGAGCTCTTTAAAATGCTTTGATTCCATTGTGAATCAAAGCATTTTTCTATATGGTAGAAGAGTAATTCTTGATTAGGAGAAGAAAAAGCCATCCCATTTAGGATAGCTTCTTGGATCTTAGATTTGTTCAGCGATGACCTTTTCAGCTAGATTCATAGCGTGGTCAGATACACGAGTATAGTGGGAAATGATGTCGATAAAGTTGACCCCAGCTTGTGTTGAACACTCACCCTTGTTGAGGCGTTTGATGTGGGTCTTTCTGAGAACACGTTCCATATTGTTGATTTCTTTATGGCGTTCAATCAGACTTTGAGCTTTTTCAATATCATTGTTTTCCACGCTATCAAGAGCATCCTTGATGAAGCTAGTGGTTTTTTGATAGATATCAGCTAGTTCTTGTAAAGCAGCTTCAGAGAACTCAACATTTTTACGTTGAAGATAGTCGGTCAGATTGATTAGGGCTTCTGCGTGGTCCCCAATCCGTTCCAAATCACGGGATGAATCCAGGATGTTGGTGAGCACTTCACTTTCTTTCTGGCTAAGTGCCTCGCTTGAAAGAGTAATAAGGTAACGAGTCAATTTTTCATCAATGGTATTGATAGCTTCCTCTGTCTTGTGCCCTTTTTCAGCAACCTTTTCATTAAGGTCAATGATGTAGTTGTATGAAAGGTCAAAGGCTTTAGAAGCATAATTTCCTAAGTGAAGGAGTTCTTTTTTGGCATTTCCGAGAGCGATTGATGGAGCTTGTTTAATCAAATGCTCATCAAGATAAAGTGGCTCGTACTTGACAACTTCATCTTCACCAGGGATGAGCTTGGTTACAAAGTAGGCCAAGGCTCCGATGAATGGAAATTGGATAATAGTATTTGTGATATTAAAGGTTCCGTGGGCGAAGGCAATGGTCATTTCTGGAGCCAGATTGAGTGTAGATTCAAACCATTGAATCAAGCCAGTGAAAGGTACAAGGAAGACAATACAGATAACCGTACCAATCACGTTAAAGGCAACATGGGCACCAGCAACACGTTTGGCAGCGATATTGGCTCCAAGAGAAGCAATAATAGCTGTAATGGTCGTTCCGATATTATCACCAAACAAGACTGGTAGGGCACCTTGTAGATCAATCAAACCACTTGCGTAAAGATTCTGTAGGATACCGATAGTTGCGGAAGAAGCTTGAATGAGTAGGGTTAGTCCAGTTCCGACAAAGACACCGAGAATAGGACTCTTACTTAGTTCAACCATGTAGTCTCTAAAGACTTGCAGGTCTTTTAGAGGCTCCATTGCACCGCTCATAAGATTGAGAGCGAAGAAGATACCACCTACACCAAAAATGATACGTCCGATGTTATTGATAGAGCGATTCTTGGTGAAGAAGAGACAAATCGCTCCGATGAAAAGCATTGGTAAGGCGTAATCTCCTAGCTTAAAACCGATGATAAAGGATGTAACGGTAGTTCCAATATTGGCACCCATGACAATACCGATAGCTTGACGCAAGGTCAAAAGTCCTGCGCTGACTAGCCCCACTGTAATGACTGTGACCCCAGAACTTGACTGAATTAGCGCCGTCATACCGATACCAACTAGCACACCGAAGAACGGATTGCTAGTGTACTTGTCAATGTAAAAACGAAGGCGATCTCCAGCAGCTTGTTGCAAACCGTCTCCCATGGTCTTGATACTATATAAGAATAGTCCCAGACCACCTAAAAAGTGAAATAAAATTTCCTGCCAATTAATGGACATTTCTTTTTCCTCCGAAAAATAATAACGGAATTTCTCCTATTCTATTTTAAAGGATAAAAGTAAATCTAACAAGTGTTAAGCTAAGATTTTAGAAAGAAAATTCGTGAGAAAAAGTAAAAATAATACACTCTAACATGGCATGAAGATTAAATATCGAAAAATCTTGTGAAATCTTTCCTTATATTTCCAAAGTGTGATATAATAGTTTCGAATAAAATAAATAAAGGGGTTTTTGTAACATGGCAAAACTTACTGTTAAAGACGTTGACTTGAAAGGTAAAAAAGTCCTCGTTCGTGTTGACTTCAACGTACCATTGAAAGATGGCGTAATCACTAACGACAACCGTATCACAGCAGCTCTTCCAACTATTAAGTACATCATCGAACAAGGTGGACGTGCAATTCTTTTCTCTCACCTTGGACGTGTGAAAGAAGAAGCTGATAAAGCTGGTAAATCACTTGCTCCTGTAGCAGCAGACTTGGCAGCTAAATTGGGCCAAGACGTTGTTTTCCCAGGTGTCACTCGTGGTGCTGAATTGGAAGCAGCTATCAACGCTCTTGAAGATGGACAAGTTCTCTTGGTTGAAAACACTCGTTACGAAGATGTTGATGGCAAGAAAGAATCTAAAAACGATCCTGAACTTGGTAAATATTGGGCATCACTTGGAGATGGTATCTTCGTAAACGATGCATTCGGTACAGCTCACCGTGCACACGCATCTAACGTTGGTATCTCAGCAAACGTTGAAAAAGCAGTTGCTGGTTTCCTTCTTGAAAACGAAATCGCCTACATCCAAGAAGCAGTTGAAACTCCAGAACGTCCATTCGTGGCTATCCTTGGTGGTTCAAAAGTTTCAGACAAGATTGGTGTTATCGAAAACTTGCTTGAAAAAGCTGACAAAGTCCTTATCGGTGGTGGTATGACTTACACATTCTACAAAGCACAAGGTATCGAAATCGGTAACTCACTTGTAGAAGAAGACAAATTGGATGTTGCGAAAGCTCTTCTTGAAAAAGCAAATGGTAAATTGATCTTGCCAGTTGACTCAAAAGAAGCAAACGCATTTGCTGGTTACACAGAAGTGCGTGACACTGAAGGTGAAGCAGTTTCTGAAGGCTTCCTTGGTCTTGACATCGGTCCAAAATCTATCGCTAAATTTGATGAAGCTTTGACTGGTGCGAAAACAGTTGTATGGAACGGACCTATGGGTGTATTTGAAAACCCAGACTTCCAAGCTGGTACAATTGGTGTGATGGACGCTATCGTGAAACAACCAGGAGTTAAATCAATCATTGGTGGTGGTGACTCAGCTGCTGCAGCGATCAATCTTGGACGTGCAGATAAATTCTCATGGATCTCTACTGGTGGTGGAGCATCAATGGAACTTCTCGAAGGTAAAGTTCTTCCAGGACTTGCAGCCTTGACAGAAAAATAAGATTTTATAAACAATCAAAGAAGAGAGGAATGAAAGTTCCTCTTTTCTTTTGCTTAAAATAAAAACGCTTCCTCTCAACTATTACTCATAAAAATCACCGATTTATGATAAAATGGAAATAGAAAGTTGAGATTATGAGTTATTTTAAAAAATATAAATTCGATAAATCCCAGTTCAAACTTGGTATGCGAACCTTTAAAACAGGTATTGCTGTTTTTCTAGTTCTCTTGATTTTTGGCTTTTTTGGTTGGAAAGGTCTTCAAATTGGTGCTTTGACAGCCGTTTTTAGCCTGAGGGAGAGTTTTGATAAGAGTGTCCATTTTGGGACTTCGCGTATTCTAGGAAATAGTATCGGTGGCCTCTATGCCCTAGTCTTCTTCTTATTAAATACCTTTTTCCACGAAGCCTTTTGGGTAACCTTAGTAGTTGTTCCAATATGCACCATGTTAACCATTATGACAAATGTAGCCATGAATAACAAAGCAGGGGTTATTGGTGGTGTAGCAGCCATGTTAATCATTACCCTATCGATTCCGAGTGGCGAAACAATTTTGTACGTATTTGCGCGTGTATCAGAAACTTTCATGGGAGTTTTTGTCGCAATTCTCGTAAATTACGATATTGATCGTATTCGGCTCATTTTAGAGAAAAAAGAAAAATAATGTTACATTTTATAACATTATCAATTGACGTTTGTCTTTTTTTAGACTATAATAGACAGAAAGAAGGAAATTGTAAATGAAGGAAAAAGAATTTCGCCGAAATATGGCTGTTTTTCCTATCGGCAGTGTTATGAAATTGACCGATCTATCGGCGCGTCAGATTCGTTATTATGAAGATCAGGAGTTGATTAAGCCTGATCGAAACGAAGGGAACCGTCGCATGTATTCCTTGAATGACATGGATCGTCTGCTTGAAATCAAAGATTATATCTCTGAAGGTTATAATATCGCTGCCATTAAGAAAAAATATGCTGAACGTGAAGCGAAATCCAAGAAAGCGGTGAGTCAGACTGAGGTGCGTCGTGCACTTCACAATGAACTCCTCCAACAGGGTCGCTTTGCTTCAGTACGGTCACCTTTTGGTCGCGGTTAGGCAACCGCAAGTAGTCATACATTAAGGAGAAAACTCATGCCAATCACAGCTGCAGATATTCGTCGTGAAGTCAAGGAAAAAAATGTTACCTTTATTCGTCTCATGTTCTCAGATATTTTGGGAACCATGAAAAACGTCGAAATTCCTGCCACAGATGAACAGTTAGATAAAGTCTTGTCAAACAAGGCTATGTTTGATGGATCTTCTATTGAAGGTTTTGTACGTATCAATGAGTCGGATATGTACTTGTACCCTGACTTGGATACATGGACAGTCTTCCCTTGGGGAGATGAAAATGGAAGTGTTGCAGGTTTGATCTGTGATGTCTATACAACAGAAGGTGAACCATTTGCAGGTGACCCTCGTGGCAATTTGAAACGTGCTCTTCGTCACATGGAAGAAGTGGGATTCAAGTCCTTCAACCTTGGACCAGAACCAGAATTCTTCCTATTTAAACTTGATGAAAATGGAGACCCAACACTTGAAGTAAATGACAAGGGTGGCTACTTTGATTTGGCGCCTACTGACCTTGCGGACAATACACGTCGTGAGATTGTCAATGTCTTGACCAAAATGGGATTTGAAGTAGAAGCAAGTCACCATGAGGTTGCGGTTGGACAACATGAGATTGACTTCAAGTACGATGAAGTTCTTCGAGCTTGTGATAAGATTCAAATCTTTAAACTTGTTGTTAAAACCATTGCTCGAAAACACGGACTTTACGCAACCTTTATGGCCAAACCAAAATTTGGTATTGCCGGATCAGGTATGCACTGTAATATGTCCTTGTTTGATGAAGAAGGAAACAATGCTTTCTTTGATCCAAATGATCCAAAAGGAATGCAGTTGTCAGAAACGGCCTACCATTTCCTTGGTGGTTTGATCAAACATGCTTACAACTATACTGCCATCATGAACCCAACAGTTAACTCATACAAACGTTTGGTTCCTGGTTATGAAGCACCTGTTTACATTGCTTGGGCTGGTCGTAACCGTTCGCCACTTGTGCGCGTGCCTGCTTCACGTGGTATGGGAACTCGTCTTGAGTTGCGTTCAGTGGATCCGATGGCAAACCCATACATCGCTATGGCAGTTCTATTGGAAGTTGGTTTGCATGGTATTGAAAATAAAATCGAAGCACCAGCTCCTATCGAAGAAAATATCTACATCATGACAGCAGAAGAGCGCAAGGAAGCTGGTATTACAGACCTTCCGTCAACTCTTCACAACGCTTTGAAAGCTCTGACTGAAGATGAGGTTGTCAGAGCAGCTCTTGGAGAACATATCTATACTAGTTTCCTTGAAGCCAAACGAATCGAATGGGCGAGCTATGCGACCTTTGTTTCACAATGGGAAATTGATAATTATTTAGACCTTTACTAATACTAATATAGAAGAAAGATTGCCTGAGGGTGGTCTTTTTTCTTGTGTTTTATATCGAGGTGTGATATATTTTATATAACGAAATGCGATATATCGAACTGAATAGGAGATGGTTATAAATGGAATTAACGGATAAGATTCGTCGAGTTTATCTTCCGATGACGGAAACGGGCTTTTATATCTTGTTCTGTCTGCAAAAGGAAGGTCATGGTTATAGTATTACGCAAAAGGTCAAGGAGATGACAGATTCGCAAGTCTTGATTAGTCCTGGAACTATGTATGGAACCTTGTCAAAAATGGAAAAGGATGGTTTGATTTCCTTTGTCCGAGAAGAGGAAAAACGGAAAATTTATCAGATAACAGATTTGGGACAAAAAGTCTTAGATATTGAATTGAATCGTATTGAACGGCTATATAGAAACAGTCGGGAGGAAGTATGATGGAAAAGAAAATTGTTTATCGAATTTTTACAATTGCGGATTATGAGAGGGAGGCTCTATACTTTAGAGAAATGCATGCTAAGGGCTGGAAACTTAGGAAAGTAAGCTATTCTATCTTATTGTTTGCAGTTAAGTATACCTTTGAAAAGTGTAACCCTGAGCAAGTGTCTTATCAGTTGGACTTTTACCCAATGGAAAAATCAGAGAGAGCTTCCTATTTACAACTGTTTAAAGACTGTGGCTGGGAGCATATTACAGACTTTAATAGTTTTTCCTATTTTAGAAAAGTACATTCTGAAATTGAATCGGATGCAGAGTTTGAAATTTATAATGACGCGGCCGGGAAGTTAGCTATGGTTAATCGCATTTTAAGACTGCGATTAGTACCTGTTTTACTTTTGCTAGCCATACATATACCATTCTTACTTAAGTTGCTCAATAAAAGTAATGCGTATGGTCTATGGAGTTTATTTGCGGTCGGGCTAGATATTTTCTTGTCTTTAATCCTTTTGTTAATAGTTGCCTATATTAGCTGGAAGTTATGGCATAAAAAGAAGGAATTATCAGATTTATGATAGGGTAGGTATGCTCAAAATTGGAGGGGAAGTCATGATAAATAAAAAGCAATTTCGGATTTTCACCATTGTTGATTTGGACAAGGAAGAAGAATATTTACATGAGATGCATTTGAAAGGTTGGAAGTATAGAACGAGTCGTTTTGGTTTTTTCTATTTTGACCAATGTCAACCAGACGATGTCATCTACTGTATCTATGATTCTAGATTTCTTAAAAAGTATAAGTATGAACTGCAAGATTTTAGAAATAGAGGTTGGGAATTGATAGGAGCAGGTTCTTGTTCGATTCTTCGTAAATCGTCTTCTAATTTACTTCCAGAAGATAAAGTCTATATGAGTAAGGGGCTCAGATGGGAAGTTATGCGAAATAGACTTCGTTCATGTACAGTTGCTTTCTCAGGCGGTCTTGTTGTTTGTATGAGTTCGTTTAGAGAAGATCTTTCTATGTCTTTCTTCATTATTTTTGTTTTATATGCTCTTATGATTTCTTATCTAATCTATGGTTTTTTTAGACTTAAAAGGGCATACCGAGTAGATAAACAGTAAGGTTCTAGGTCGTTAGACTGATTTTTAGCACTCTTTTAACAAGAGTGCTAATTTTTTGAGTTTTTGTCTTGACATTCTCTTTTAAGGGTGTATAATAGAATCATGAGTTAGCACTTGAGTGTATCGAGTGCTAATCGATCAGACAGAGAGGAGTGATGAGATGGTTACAGAGCGTCAGCAGGATATTCTAAATCTGATTATTGACATCTTTACCAAAACGCACGAACCTGTCGGATCCAAAGCCTTGCAAGAGTCTATTAACTCTAGCAGTGCAACTATTCGTAATGACATGGCGGCTCTAGAAAAGCAAGGTTTGCTTGAGAAGGCTCATACTTCAAGTGGTCGGATGCCAAGTGTTGCTGGTTTTCAGTACTATGTAAAACACTCACTGGATTTTGACCGACTGGCTGAAAATGAGGTTTATGAGATTGTCAAAGCCTTTGATCAGGAATTCTTCAAATTGGAGGATATTCTGCAAGAGGCTGCTAACCTGCTGACAGACTTGAGTGGCTGTACGGTAGTAGCACTGGATGTTGAGCCGAGCAGGCAACGTTTGACAGCCTTTGATATAGTTGTTTTGGGGCAACATACAGCCTTGGCAGTATTTACCCTAGACGAGTCTCGAACGGTTACCAGTCAGTTTCTGATTCCAAGGAACTTTTTGCAGGAGGATTTGCTGAAGCTGAAGAGCATCATTCAGGAACGTTTCCTCGGCCACACCGTTCTAGATATTCACTACAAGATTCGGACGGAGATTCCGCAGATTATCCAGCGTTACTTTACAACAACGGACAATGTTATCGATCTCTTTGAACATATCTTTAAAGAAATGTTCAACGAAAACATTGTGGTGGCGGGCAAAGTCAATCTCTTGAATTTTGCCAATCTGGCAGCTTATCAGTTCTTTGACCAACCGCAAAAGGTGGCTCTGGAGATTCGTGAGGGTCTGCGTGAAGATCAGATGCAAAACGTTCGTGTTGCAGACAGTCAAGAGTCCTGTCTAGCCGACCTAGCGGTGATTAGTAGCAAGTTCCTCATTCCTTATCGGGGAGTTGGAATTCTAGCCATTATCGGTCCAGTTAATCTGGATTATCAGCAATTAATCAACCAAGTCAATGTAGTCAATCGTGTTTTGACCATGAAGTTGACAGATTTTTACCGCTACCTCAGCAGTAATCATTACGAAGTACATTAAGATTGAAATCATTAAAGGAGGCGAAAATGGCCCAAGATATAAAAAATGAAGAAGTAGAAGAAGTTCAAGAAGAGGAAGTTGTGGAAACGGTAGAAGAAACAACTCCTGAGAAGTCTGAACTGGACTTGGCAAATGAACGTGCAGATGAGTTCGAAAATAAATATCTTCGCGCTCATGCAGAAATGCAAAATATCCAACGCCGTGCCAATGAAGAGCGTCAAAATTTGCAACGTTATCGTAGCCAGGACTTGGCAAAAGCGATTCTCCCTTCTTTGGACAACCTTGAGCGTGCACTCGCAGTTGAAGGTTTGACAGATGATGTGAAGAAGGGCTTGGAAATGGTGCAAGAAAGCTTGATTCACGCTTTGAAAGAAGAAGGAATCGAAGAAATCGCAGCTGACGGTGAATTTGACCATAACTATCATATGGCCATCCAAACTCTTCCAGCAGACGATGAACACCCAGCAGATACCATCGCTCAAGTTTTCCAAAAAGGCTACAAACTCCATGACCGCATCCTACGCCCAGCTATGGTAGTGGTGTACAACTAGGCTAGAGAACTTAAAAAACTTGTCCGAAACGACAATAAACTATGAAGAAAGATAAAATATATTTGGCTTTGCAATAGTGAGCGAAGCGAACCAAAGACGATACTCTTCGCCGTGGCGCTATTTGCGCAAACTTTTAGACCTTAGGCTCAAAGTTTAGTCAAAGAGATTGACGAAGTCAAGCTCTGACGGCGCCGCCACTTAAGAAGAGTATCAAAAAGAAAAATAGAATATAAAATTTAAGGAGAAAAACACATGTCTAAAATTATCGGTATTGACTTAGGTACAACAAACTCAGCAGTTGCAGTTCTTGAAGGAACTGAAAGCAAAATCATCGCAAACCCAGAAGGAAACCGTACAACTCCATCTGTAGTCTCATTCAAAAACGGTGAAATCATCGTTGGTGATGCTGCAAAACGTCAAGCAGTTACAAATCCAGATACAGTTATCTCTATCAAATCTAAAATGGGAACTTCTGAAAAAGTTTCTGCTAACGGAAAAGAATACACTCCACAAGAAATCTCAGCTATGATTCTTCAATACTTGAAAGGTTATGCTGAAGACTACCTTGGTGAAAAAGTAACCAAAGCAGTTATCACAGTTCCTGCTTACTTCAACGACGCTCAACGTCAAGCCACAAAAGACGCTGGTAAAATCGCTGGTCTTGAAGTAGAACGTATCGTCAACGAACCAACTGCAGCAGCTCTTGCTTATGGTTTGGACAAGACTGACAAAGAAGAAAAAATCTTGGTATTTGACCTTGGTGGTGGTACATTCGACGTCTCTATCCTTGAATTGGGTGACGGTGTCTTCGACGTATTGTCAACTGCAGGGGACAACAAACTCGGTGGTGATGACTTTGACCAAAAAATTATCGACCACTTGGTAGCAGAATTCAAGAAAGAAAACGGTATTGACTTGTCTACTGACAAGATGGCAATGCAACGTTTGAAAGATGCAGCTGAAAAAGCGAAGAAAGACCTTTCTGGTGTAACTTCAACTCAAATCAGCTTGCCATTTATCACTGCTGGTGAAGCTGGACCTCTTCACTTGGAAATGACTTTGACTCGTGCAAAATTTGACGATTTGACTCGTGACCTTGTAGAACGTACAAAAGTTCCAGTTCGTCAAGCCCTTTCTGATGCAGGTTTGAGCTTGTCAGAAATCGACGAAGTTATCCTTGTTGGTGGTTCAACTCGTATCCCTGCCGTTGTTGAAGCTGTTAAGGCTGAAACTGGTAAAGAACCAAACAAATCAGTAAACCCTGATGAAGTAGTTGCTATGGGTGCTGCCATCCAAGGTGGTGTGATTACTGGTGATGTTAAAGACGTTGTCCTTCTTGACGTAACACCATTGTCACTTGGTATCGAAACAATGGGTGGAGTATTTACAAAACTTATCGATCGCAACACTACTATTCCAACATCTAAATCACAAGTCTTCTCAACTGCAGCAGACAACCAACCAGCCGTTGATATCCACGTTCTTCAAGGTGAACGCCCAATGGCAGCAGATAACAAGACTCTTGGACGCTTCCAATTGACAGATATTCCAGCTGCACCTCGTGGAATTCCTCAAATCGAAGTAACTTTCGACATCGACAAGAATGGTATCGTGTCTGTTAAGGCCAAAGATCTTGGAACTCAAAAAGAACAAACTATTGTGATACAATCAAACTCAGGTTTGACTGACGAAGAAATCGACCGCATGATGAAAGATGCAGAAGCTAACGCTGAAGCAGATAAGAAACGTAAGGAAGAAGTTGACCTTCGTAACGAAGTAGACCAAGCAATCTTTGCGACTGAAAAGACAATCAAGGAAACTGAAGGCAAAGGCTTCGACGCAGAACGTGACGCTGCCCAAGCTGCCCTTGATGACCTTAAGAAAGCGCAAGAAGACAATAACTTGGACGACATGAAAGCAAAACTTGAAGCATTGAACGAAAAAGCTCAAGGCCTTGCTGTTAAACTCTACGAACAAGCTGCAGCAGCGCAACAAGCTCAAGCAGGAGCAGAAGGGGCGCAAGCAACAGGAAACGCAGGCGATGACGTCGTAGACGGAGAGTTTACGGAAAAATAAAATAGTCCAGTGGACTATTTTATCCCGAACTTGAAAATCGGGGAGCGAGGTCGTTAAGAATGACTAATCACTAAGGTGCTTTGTCTAAATGTAGTAATGATAAAAAGAAATCCAGAGGTTGCAACCCAGCCTCTGTTTTTCGATAAGGTAGAGGATGTTGCGTATGAAAAAAGTACTTTGTATCATTTATCCTAATTTTTCTCTTTATGAGATAACTGCTTTAACAAGTACTTTAGCTCTGTCTTTTGATATCATGATTGATTATGTAGCTTCTGAGAATTCGATGGTGGTCTCTGAGGATGGTTTGTCCTGTCAACCGACGAAAACATTGGATCAGATCCGTATAGAAGATTATTCTTGTGTGATTTTGCCAGGAATGGTAAATATAGGTCCTGCTCTACAAGATGAGAGATTGATCTCGTTTTTGAGAAGTCTTAATGAGCAAGATATCCTAATTGCAGCCATTTCTTCAGCGCCTCTTTTATTGGCGAAAGCAGGTTTATTGAACGATACGAAATTTACAGGTGGGATTTGGCAAAACTTCTTTGACTATTTTGAATTTCTTCCTCGGGAAAATTTCAAAGCAAAAGCTGTCCTGCAAGATAAAAATATCATTACTGCTATTGGCTTTGCACATCTAGAGTTTGCAAGAAAAGTGATTCTTGGTCTAAGTTTGGCAGAAAATACTGACAACTATTTTAAAGAACAGAACGAATATTCAGAAGAGAATTTGATTTTTACCTTATCGGACAAAGAGTTTGATGAAGTGAAGCAGAGTATAGAAAACAGCCTCTAAAGATTTACATGAAAATTATAGAAAGGAACAAAGGTGTTCGGGGAATTGTAGCCGAGCTCTGAAGTTTCTTACTCAATATGAAAGAAAGGAATTGAACCTGACCTAAATCGAGGTTTGATTCAAAATATCAATAGAAAGGAACAAAGAGTGTTCGTAACTGAACACATTTTCCGAAATTTCTAACTCAATATAAAGGAAAGGAATTGAACCCGACCTAAATTCTCGGAAAAAAGATAAATCTGTCTAGGAGCATCGCTCCAGCGTCAGATTTCCTATTTTTCAGTCGAATTTTACGGTCTTGGTATCTTGTATGAACAATACTGAATTTTATGATCGTCTGGGGGTGTCAAAAAACGCTTCGGCAGACGAAATCAAAAAGGCTTATCGTAAGCTTTCGAAAAAATACCACCCAGATATCAACAAGGAGCCTGGTGCTGAGGAAAAGTACAAGGAAGTTCAGGAAGCCTATGAGACTTTGAGTGACGACCAAAAACGTGCTGCCTATGATCAATATGGTGCGGCTGGAGCCAACGGTGGCTTTGGTGGAGCTGGTGGTTTCGGCGGTTTCGATGGGGCAGGAGGCTTCGGTGGTTTCGAAGATATCTTCTCAAGTTTCTTCGGCGGAGGCGGTGCTTCACGCAATCCAAATGCTCCTCGTCAGGGGGATGACCTCCAATACCGTGTGAATTTGACCTTTGAAGAAGCTATTTTTGGAGCTGAAAAAGAGGTTAAGTACAATCGTGAAGCAAGCTGTAGTACATGTAATGGCTCAGGTGCTAAACCAGGAACAAGTCCAGTCACTTGTGGACGCTGTCATGGTGCTGGTGTCATTAACGTCGATACGCAGACTCCGCTTGGTATGATGCGTCGTCAAGTAACCTGTGATGTCTGTCATGGTCGCGGAAAAGAAATCAAAGATCCATGTACAACATGTCACGGAACAGGTCATGAAAAACAAGCCCATAGCGTACATGTCAAAATTCCTGCTGGTGTGGAAACTGGTCAACAAATTCGCCTAGCTGGTCAAGGTGAAGCTGGATTTAACGGTGGACCTTATGGTGACTTGTATGTAGTGGTTTCTGTGGAAGCCAGCGACAAGTTTGAACGTGAAGGAACGACTATCTTCTACAATCTCAACCTCAACTTTGTCCAAGCAGCTCTTGGTGACACAGTTGATATCCCAACTGTTCATGGTGATGTTGAATTGGTTATCCCAGAGGGAACTCAGACTGGTAAGAAATTCCGTCTACGCGGCAAGGGAGCTCCAAGTCTTCGTGGTGGTGCAGTTGGTGACCAATATGTTACTGTTAATGTCGTGACTCCGACAGGCTTGAACGACCGCCAAAAAGCAGCCTTGAAAGAATTTGCTGCGGCAGGTGATTTGAAAGTCAATCCAAAGAAAAAAGGCTTCTTTGACCATATTAAAGATGCCTTTGAAGGAGAATAAAAGTAAAAAGAGCCGTTGGGCTCTTTTTGTTTATAGATTTTTTAAGACTTTCCTTAAGTGATGACGGACGGTAGCGACCTTCTTCGAAGTTCCATACCTAAACTTTGAGCCTAGGTCTCAAAGTTTCCGAACACCTGAAACCAAGTTGTTTCAGGTGTTTTCATTACGGCGGAAAGTCTTTGATTTAGTTATGAAACGGTGAATAATACTCTTCAAAAATCTCTTCAAACCACGTCAGCGTCGGTTTGTCGTATATATGTTACTGACTTTGTCAGTTCTATCCACAACCTCAAAACGGTGTTTTGAGCAGCTTGTGCCTAGCTTTCTAGTTTGCTCTTTGATTTTTATTGAGTATGAGTTGCCTAAATTATGATGTATAGTTGATGGGATATAACTTGTTTATCTTTTAAAAAAGAACCGTCGGGCTCTTTTACTTATCTTCAGTTTCCTGTATTTCTTTGATCACAGCTAGTCTAGTCTGGATATCCTTTTCCAAGACCTTAAATTTGTAAGTCAGGTCTTCTTGGTATTCCTTGATGAGTTCTTTTTGCTGGTCAATGATTTGTAGGCTGTTTTGGATAATATCTACATCATCCTTGATAGCTTGAACGCGGTCAGTGGTATTCAAGACTTCATCTGTGATGGTTTGGCGATTTTTTGTGACCAGATAACTTCCGGCTGCAGCTCCTGCAAATAGCAGTAGATTGGATAATTTCATGGCAACTCCTTAGGCGTTTTTGATGGTTTCAGCGACTTGAGCAAGTTTGTCAAAGTCTGGTTCGTGGGCGATAAAATCAATCTTGAGGTCATCGTCCGCACTGTAGCGAGGTACGAGGTGAACGTGGGTATGAAAGACGGTTTGCCCTGCGATTTCTTCACAGTTGGCAATGATATTCATACCAGCAGCCTTGGTAGCTTTCATGACTTTTTGAGCTACTTTTGGTACTTGGGCAAAGAGTTGGCTGGCGCTAGTAGCATCCATTTCTAAAAGATTGCGATAGTGTTCCTTTGGCACGACCAAGGTGTGTCCTGGTGTCACTTGAGAGATATCAAGAAAGGCAAGAACCTGCTCATCTTCATATACTTTTGAAGCAGGAATTTCCCCTGCAATGATTTTACAAAAAATGCAATCTGACATAAAATCTACCTCTACTGTATTGAATTTTGATATAATATAGCTACATTATACCAGATTTGGAGAAAATATGTTAGAAATTAAAAACCTGACAGGTGGCTATGTTCATGTTCCTGTCTTGAAAGATGTGTCCTTTGCTGTTGAAAGTGGGCAGCTGGTCGGTCTGATTGGTCTCAATGGTGCTGGAAAATCGACGACAATCAATGAGATTATCGGTCTGTTGACACCTTATAGTGGCTCCATCAATATAAATGGCCTGACCCTGCAAGAAGACGCGACTAACTACCGTAAGCAAATTGGCTACATTCCTGAGACACCTAGCCTGTATGAGGAGTTAACCCTCAGAGAGCATATCGAAACGGTTGCCATGGCTTATGGTATTGAGCAGAAAGTGGCTTTTGAGAGAGTGGAGCCTTTGTTAAAAATGTTCCGTCTGGATCAGAAATTGGACTGGTTCCCTGTTCATTTTTCAAAAGGGATGAAACAGAAGGTCATGATTATCTGTGCTTTTGTGGTGGATCCAAGTCTTTTCATCGTGGATGAGCCTTTCCTTGGTCTTGATCCGCTGGCTATTGCAGACTTGATTCAGCTTTTGGAAGTGGAAAAGCAAAAAGGCAAGTCTATTCTCATGAGTACCCACGTGCTGGATTCGGCTGAGAAGATGTGTGATGCCTTTGTCATTCTCCACAAGGGAGAGGTGCGCGCCAAGGGAAATCTCCTGCAACTACGCGAAGCCTTTGACATGCCTGAGGCTAGTCTGAATGATATTTACTTGGCTCTGACCAAAGAGGAGGAGCTATGAAAGACTTGTTTTTAAAGAGAAAGCAGGCTTTTCGTAAGGAGTGTGTCGGTTATCTGCGCTATGTTCTCAATGATCACTTTGTCTTGTTCCTGCTTGTCCTGCTAGGCTTTCTAGCCTACCAGTACAGTCAACTCTTACAAGATTTTCCTGAAAACCATTGGCCTATCCTTTTGTTTGTAGGAATTACGTCTGTTTTACTGTTGCTTTGGGGAGGAATTGCCACCTATATGGAGGCTCCAGACAAGCTCTTTCTCTTGGTTGGAGAAGAGGAAATCAAGTTTCATATCAAGCGTCAAACTGGCATTTCCCTAGTCTTTTGGCTCTTTGTACAGACCCTTTTCTTGCTGTTATTTGCGCCCTTATTTTTAGCAATGGGTTATGGCTTGCCTGTTTTTCTGGTCTATGTGCTTTTATTGGGAGTAGGTAAATATTTCCTCTTTCGTCAAAAGGCCAGCAAATTTTTCACTGAAACTGGACTAGACTGGGATTATGTCATTTCCCAAGAAAGCAAGCGCAAGCAAGTCTTGCTTCGTTTCTTTGCCCTCTTTACGCAGGTCAAGGGAATTTCAAACAGCGTCAAGCGTCGTGCCTATCTGGACTTTATCCTAAAGGCTGTTCAGAAGGTGCCTGGGAAGATTTGGCAAAATCTCTATCTGCGTTCTTATCTGCGAAATGGAGACCTCTTTGCGCTCAGTCTCCGTCTTCTCTTGCTTTCTTTGTTGGCGCAGGTCTTTATCGAGCAAGCTTGGATTGCGACAGCAGTGGTAGTTCTCTTTAACTACCTCTTGCTCTTCCAGTTGCTGGCCCTCTATCATGCCTTTGACTACCAGTATTTGACCCAACTTTTTCCACTGGACAAGGGGCAAAAGGAAAAAGGCTTGCAGGCGGTAGTCCGAGGATTGACCAGTTTGGTCTTAGTAGTGGAATTAGTTGTTGGATTGATTACCTTCCAAGAAAAACTAGCCCTTCTAGCCTTACTGGGAGCTGGTTTGGTTTTACAAGTCTTGTATTTGCCTTATCAGGTCAAACGTCAGATGCAGGACTAACATTGCCTGTATGACACTAAAAAAGAAGTTGAGTTCAGTTTGTCTCAGCTTCTTTTTAGTTACTATAGGATAATGGTTGGTCCGTAGAGACTCAACTTGGTCTTGACCTGGTCAAAGTGGAAGCGGTCATAGGCCCGCCAAGCGGCGCGAGTAGGAGCATCTGGATCAAGAGCGCTGAGTCCCATGAGAAGACTGGAAGTCTGGTAAAATTTTTCCAGTTCAATCAAGACTCGATTATCCACAGTCTCAGCCTTGGCTAGAAAACCAAGAATAGAGTTTAATTGCTCTTGAAAGCGGACGTCGTCAGCAGTTGCCTGTTTGCATGCTTGATAGGCTTTGTTTAAGTCAGTAATCAAAGTCTGAGCTCTTTTGATAGGGTCTGTATCTGTCATGAGAATTCCTCCTTTAATCTGGGTGCTAGTCTTGTTTCTAGCAACCGTGTTTTGATACTGTCAGTTTATCACTTTTATCTCCTTTTTCACCATAAAATCTTTAATTGCCCTTGAAATTTCCTGAATGGTACTGTTAAGATTTTATGATAAAATAGTTGTAAGATTATCATGCTTATTTGAGTAACAAGATACCTTTCAGGAGCTTTGAAGGCCTGTTTAAGATTTGGTGGGCTTGTGTCAGAGTATTTTTGCTATTCTCTTTTTAGGAAGAAATTGAAACAAGGGGAGTAAGAAGATGAGAATATTTGTTTTAGAAGATGATTTTTCCCAACAGACTAGGATTGAAACGACGATTGAAAAACTTTTGAAGGAACATCATATCACTCCGAGTTCTTTTGAAGTTTTTGGTAAGCCAGATCAACTGCTGGCAGAGGTGCATGAGAAGGGGGCGCATCAGCTATTCTTTTTGGATATTGAGATTCGAAATGAGGAGATGAAAGGCCTAGAGGTGGCTAGAAAGATTCGGGATCGGGATCCTTATGCCCTAATCGTCTTTGTGACGACTCACTCAGAGTTTATGCCCCTGTCCTTTCGCTACCAAGTGTCTGCTTTGGACTACATTGATAAGGCCCTTTCGGCAGAGGAGTTTGAATCTCGAATCGAGACAGCCCTTCTCTATGCCAATAGTCAAGACAGTAAAAGTCTGGCGGAAGATTGCTTTTACTTTAAATCAAAATTTGCTCAATTCCAGTATCCCTTTAAAGAGGTTGACTATATCGAAACGTCCCCAAGACCCCATCGTGTTATTCTCTATACCAAGACGGACAGGCTGGAATTTACGGCGAGTTTAGAGGAGGTTCTCAAGCAGGAGCCTCGTCTTTTGCAGTGCCATCGCTCTTTTCTAGTCAATCCAACTAATGTAGTTCGTTTGGATAAGAAAGAAAAACTCCTTTTCTTTCCTAATGGTGGAAGCTGTCTAATCGCGCGTTATAAGGTCAGGGAAGTATCTGAGGCTATCACTAACTTACACTAAGTGAGGTAATGTAATGGAAATAGTTTGGAAGATAGTATATACATTTTTGATAGTTGGATTGGAATTGTTTATATTTTTTAAGGTGGATGGAATTGTTCTAACTCTGGAGAGATTTTTTAAAGCTTTTCTTTTTAAGTTACTTTTAGCAGTCGTTTTTGTAACGATTAACTATATAGTAGGAAATACTTACCTATCTTATTTTACGGAACCCTTGTACGGTATAGGCTTGTCTTTCTTATTGTTAAGAGGGCTTCCTAAAAAACTCCTTTTCTTTTATGGTCTCTTTCCAATGATATTGGTGAATCTCTTTTATAGAGGTATTTCTTATTTTGTGCTTCCATTTTTGGGACAAGAGCAAGTACATGATGATTACTCTTTGATTTGGTTGTGTATAATAATTTTCAATTTCTTCATTTCTCTAGCCTTTTTGAAATGGTTAGACTATGATTTCACTAACTTGAGAAGGGAGATTCTAGATAAAGCTTTTCAAAAGTCCCTTACTAAGATTAACTGGATAATGGGGGCTTACTATTTGGTGATACAAAATCTGTCTTACTTTGAATATGAACAGGGGATTCAATCAAAGACTGTTCGCCATCTCATCCTAGTCTTTTACTTGCTCTTTTTTATGGGAATTATTAAGAAATTGGATACCTATTTGAAGGACAAACTCCATGAGAGATTGGACCAAGAACAGGCCTTGCGCTACAGAGATATAGAGCGATATAGTCGGCATATAGAGGAGCTTTACAAAGAAGTACGGAGCTTTCGTCATGATTATACCAACCTCTTGACCAGCTTACGTCTGGGCATTGAAGAGGAGGATATGGAGCAGATAAAAGAGGTCTACGACTCGGTCTTAAAAGATTCCAGTGAAAAATTGCAGGATAATAAATATGACCTTGGTCGATTGGTGAATATTCGGGACCGTGCCCTCAAAAGTCTTCTGGCAGGGAAATTTTTAAAAGCTAGGAATAAGAAGATTATCTTTAATATCGAAGTTCCAGAGGAGATTCAGGTCGAGGGGATGAGCCTGCTTGATTTTCTAACCATTGTGTCTATCCTTTGTGACAACGCTATTGAAGCCAGTGTAGAAGCTAGTCAACCTCATGTTTCAATTGCTTTTTTAAAAAATGGAGCACAGGAGACCTTTATCATTGAAAACTCCATCAAAGAAGAGAGCATCGATATTTCTGAAATCTTCTTCTTTGGAGCAAGTTCTAAAGGGGAGGAGAGAGGAGTTGGTCTTTATACCGTCATGAAAATTGTGGAAAGTCATCCCAATACCAGCCTGAATACCACCTGTCAAAATCAAGTTTTTCGTCAGATTTTAACGATTCACTTGATGTCAGTTGATGATTAGAAGATTTGTGAAAAAATTGGCAGAAGTTAACAGATAAAGTTTTGTCTTTATCCAGTTTGATTTTTACCAGAGTATCTGAGGTATATTAAATGAATAAGAAATCCTTTTTTATCATCTGTTCTACGTTGATTATATCATCGAATCTTCTCATGTTTTCCGTGGTGAACAAGGGAGAAGAAACAGGGAGCAATCTGTTTGTGATTGCTATAGCCTGTGTTTTACTACCAGCCTTTTTATATGCGGTTGAAAATCAACTGACTTCATTTGTAAGAGTAGAATCAATACTCCTGATTCAGTTGACAGTTATATCCCTACTCCGTCTTATCAACAGAATAGGGGGTACGCCTGAAATCCTCAACATTATCATTACCCTTATCGCTTTGGCAAGTGGGACAGCTGCTATCCTTGTTGCGATCATGAGAATATATGAGAACATACGGAAGTGAGGGTGAGTAGTTTTCTATTTTTTATTTTCACATTGTCAAGTTCCCCCAGAGCAAGTATGTTTTCCATGCTTGCTTTTTAAATTTTTTAACAATTCAAGATGTTTTGATGACCATTTATGATTTGGATGGAAAACTTTAAAAAATAGTAGTATACTAACCTTATTAAGGTTGCAATAGGACGAAAATAAAAATAGTATTCCTCGTGAATGCAAAAACAATGTTACCATTGCCTATTATGCTTGCTTAAAGGCTTGAGCCTGTAAGTAGAGGAACTGTACTTGGAGGTAATTATGGATTTCAAAAGTTTTCTTATTGTTTTTGTTGTTGGCATGTTTGTTTCTTTTATTACTTCTTTAATTAGGGAAAAATTTTTAAAATCTCCAAAGAAGAATAAAGATAGATCTAATTAGATGAAAAGATTTTTTATCGCTAGTTTAATCTACAGTGGAGTTTCTTTAATATTGTTTCGCCTGTCAAAATGATATGTGATAGCAGGATAAAAAATCTACAAATTAAGTTGGTATCAATACGGTGTAAAGGGCAAGTATGTTTTTCATGCTTGCTTTTTTAAATTTCTTACAATTCAAGATGTTTTGATGACCATTTACGATTTGAGTGATCCAAGGTCAAAACGAGTGCTATACTAACAGTATAAAGGTTCTTGCTCAACAAAGATTCAGGAGGAAATCTTATGAAGAAAAAAATACTTGTCATTTTCATCTTGTATCTAATCATGTCCATCTTTCTATATCCGCTTAGGGAGAGTGCTTGGTATCAGCTATTTTATACCATAGCCTATGTGATTGCAGTGATGATCTATTTTGCTTTAATGAAAAAGAAAGGAGCAAAGAAATGAAAACTTTTCTTGCTAAAAAACGGAACATCTTTCTTGCAAGATTGTTCCTAGGTCAGTTGCCCTTACTTGTCTCCACTTATCTATTTCTATCTCGTCAGTTTTTAAATTTTTCCTTGGTTTTCCAATTTCTTTTAGTGGTTATTAATTTGGCTTCTATTTTGGTTACTGTTTACCTCACTAGGGAAATGAGGACAAGAGAGTTTGAAGATGATGATTTGGTTAGTCCTAGAACCAATCAACTCATGTATATTGGCTTGACAGGCTTTATGTCTATTATCTGTTTGTATAGAGGTATCACAGCAGGAGAATCCTACCAACAACTAATCGCCTATATTGGTGCTATTCTCTGCTTGCTTATCATGCTTTTGCTCATTTGGGGTTTGAAGTATTATAAAAAGTAGTTTGCCTTCCTCTTCTGACAGAATTTTTGATTAGAAGGTTTTATTAAACCGTTCGTGAAATAAATGAATGGAGGTATTTAATATGAAATACAGATTATTTCTTGTTATTTTCTTGAGTAGTATGTTGAATATTCTTTTAGGGACATTTTTACAAATCTCTAATGTGTCGATTGGGTGGCTTGTTCTCTACAGTGGCTTGTTTGAAGCAGGCGTTTTCCTTCTTGCTAATAAAGGGGTGGCGGTAAAAATCAAGGAAGTAGACATTCAAAACCGCTTTAAATTTATTTTTGGAAAAACGGTATGGTTTCAAATTCTTTTGCTCATCTTTTTGATGGTCAAACTGTATCTTGGTTTGGATGTGAGGTTGATTTTATTCTATGGCCATATTTTCATTGTCTTTAATGCCTTAATGTATCTATTATCTAGTAGTCAGGTCAGTCTTAAAAAGAACAAACTGTCTTCTTAATCTTGCAGTAGTAGAGCCTGGTAAGGGTAGATCATAGTAGGGAGGAATTCTATGAAAAAACACCCTATTCTTTTCAAAACGAGTGCCATTCTTTCTTATTTGTTTCTGTTTTTCGGATTGTTTTGGACAACCCAATTTTGGAGAAATTATTGGGAGTTCTCGTCTTGGGTAGGAAATCTTATCTGGATTCGAAACATCATCAGCCTTCTCTTTATCGGCTTGATGATTTGGATTTTAGTCAGGTCGGGTCATGCTTATCTCTTTCGTATCCCTAGGAAAAAGTGGTTGAGCTATTCTGTTCTGACGGTGTTAGCAGCCATTGTGCTTATCTGCTTTAACTATCTGACAGCTAAACACGTTCAGGGGACCAATGAAGGTTGGAATTTGTTTATTGCCTATAGTGAGACAAATTTTGCGGAGTTTGGTGTTTATCTGACCTTAATCGTACTAGGACCTCTGATGGAAGAATTGGTATGTAGGGGATTGCTTCAACATGCCTTCTTTAAGAATTCGAGGTGGGGGCTGGATCTTCTCTTTCCGTCATTCTTATTTGCCTTGCCCCACTTTTCTAGCTTACCAACTCTTGCAGATATTTTTGTCTATACGGCAGTGGGCTGTCTATTTGCCTGGCTGACACGTTATACGAAGAGTATCTATCCTTCTTATTCGATTCATATTGTTAATAATATCATCGCAAACTTACCATTTTTGCTCACTTTTCTACATAGGGTCTTGGGGTAAAAAACCAAAAGACTTGCTTTTCATCCATAGAGGAGGTCATCATGTATAAACACTTATTTTTCCTAGATTCAAAAACCTTAGACTGGTTGACACCCTATATTCTAGACTTGGCTTCTGACACCATTGCCTTCAATGTTTTTGTGCTAACCTTTGTATCTGTTGTGGTCTTTTATTTCCTAAATCCCATGCTATCTTTAATAGCTATCTTCTTAGGGGGTGTTTATGTGATCGTATTTTGGATACTCAAATGGTTTGTTTTGGAAAGGTTAGAGCTTAAGGATGACGTGTAGGGAAGTCTGTTTGGTGGGGAGGATAGTTTTATGGCCATTTTCAATAAATGTCATGCCTTGTTTTTGGGATTTTTAGTATTTGCAATCGTTGGTGCAGCGGGATATTCCGTCAATCAAGGGGATTATTTTCAACACCAGTACACATTCATTGCTGTAAAGAGTCTCTTGCTTTTCCTTAGTTTTGGCTATGCGAAATGGTTTGATATGATTTCTTTGGGGATGTTAAGCAGGAAACAACTTTTGCTGTTCATTGGAATCTTTCTTCTCACTGTGCTGGTAAGTATTAGCTATCATGCCTTTTTCTCAGTTGTTTCTGGTGCTTCGGTTCAACATCTTGAGGAAGCTAGTAAAGGACTTTCGCTTTCCTTTATTGTTAGTGCTACAGTTTTGGCACCTATCCAGGAGGAATTCATGTTTAGAGGGCTTCTTCAGGGGGCTGTATTTGAAAATTCTTGGCTAGGGCTTGTGCTGACATCCTCTCTCTTTTCTTTCATACATGAACCTTATGATATTCCTTCGTTTTGCTATTATCTTTTCGGGGGCTTGTTGCTGGGCTTTGCTTATAAAAAGAGCCAAAATCTATGGGTCTCCACTTTAGTCCATATGTTTTACAACAGTTTGCCACTCTTAACTTATATTTAATGAAAATCAAAGAGCAAACTAGTAGCAGGCTGTACTGGAGTACAACAAGGCGACGTTAGTATAAAATGGTTTGTTTTGGAAAGACTAGACTAAAAGATGACTTGTAGGGAAGTTTGTTTCGTGAAGGGGATAATTTTATGGAGTTTTTTGATAAATTTCATGCCTTTTGTTTTGGATTTTTAGTATTACTAATCGTCATTACAGTTCCTTATACGATTAACCATGGGGATTTTTTTCAAAATGAATCTGCATTGATTATTGTAAGTCTTCTAGTAACCTCTCTGAGTATTGCTTATGCTAGAAAGTTTGAAATGATTTCTTTTGGGATGTTAAGCAAGAAAGAACTTTTGCTTTTCGTTGCAATCTTTCTTCTAAGTGTACTTGAGACGCTGGTTTACATTCATTTCTTCGCTGTTTCTTCTGACGCAGGAGTTCAACACTTGGCGGAAGTCAGCAGAGGAATTTCTCTGTCTTTGATTTTGACTTCCTCAGTTTTTGGACCCATCCAGGAGGAACTCATTTTCAGAGGCCTTCTTCAAGGTGCGGTTTTTGACAATTCTTGGTTAGGGATTGTACTGACTTCCTCTCTCTTTTCTTTTATGCATGGACCTTCTAATGTCCCTTCGTTTATTTTTTATCTACTTGGGGGCTTGTTACTGGGCTTTGCTTATAAAAAGAGCCAAAACCTATGGGTTTCTACTCTAGTTCACATGTTTTACAATGCTTGGCCACTCTTATATTATTTATAAAAATCACGAAAAGGTAAGCAGAAGACGGTGCTTGCCTTTTTCTTTCTATAATGATACCCAAGCCAATCCAGAGGCTTTTCTTTGAGAATCGGGTTAGAGCGGTTGACGAATAAGCCAAAAACTAGTAGAATAGTAAGGAAACTTTATACGGAGGAAAGAAATGGATTTGGGTGATAATGAGCTAACACTGACTCCCATACCTGGGAAAAGTGGCAAGGCTTATATGGGTAGCTATCCTGATGGGAAGCGCATCTTTGTAAAAATGAACACCTCTCCAATCCTACCTGGTCTAGCTAGAGAACAAATTGCTCCACAATTATTATGGAGTCGCCGTTTGGCAGATGGGCGTGATATGTGTGCTCAAGAATGGTTGACAGGCAAAATATTGACCCCCTATGATATGAATCGTAAGCAAATCGTCAATATTTTAACCCGTCTTCATCGCTCACGTCCGTTGATGACACAGTTGAGTCGGTTGGGATATGCCATGGAAACACCTGTAGATTTACTACAGTCTTGGCAGGAAACTGCTCCAGATGCTTTGCGTAAAAATCATTTTATCAGTGAAGTGATGGCTGATTTACGTCAGACTATTCCAGGATTTAGAGAGGACTATGCGACCATTGTCCATGGAGATGTACGACATAGTAATTGGATTGAGACAGATAGTGGCTTGATTTATTTGGTAGATTGGGATTCGGTTCGCTTGACCGACCGCATGTTTGATGTGGCCCATATGCTCTGCCATTATATTCCAGAACATCAGTGGAAGGAATGGTTGACCTACTACGGTTACAAGTACAATCAAACGGTATTAAATAAATTGTATTGGTACGGTCAATTGTCTTATTTGAGCCAGATTTCCAAGTATTATATGAACCAAGATTTAGAAAATGTCAATCGGGAGATCCATGGCTTGCGTCACTTCCGAGACAAGTATGGAAAGAGAAGATGAGAGTTAGAAATCGTAAAGGGGCGACAGAATTACTAGAGGCAAATCCCCAGTATGTGGTCCTCAATCCCTTGGAAGCCAAGGGAAAATGGCGGGACTTGTTTGGCAATGATAATCCCATTCATGTGGAAGTTGGAAGTGGAAAGGGTGCCTTTGTTTCAGGTATGGCCAAGCAAAACCCTGACATCAACTATATCGGGATTGATATTCAAAAGTCTGTTTTGAGCTACGCTTTGGACAAGGTGCTTGAAGTTGGAGTACCTAACATCAAGCTCTTGTGGGTAGATGGTTCTGACTTGACTGACTACTTTGAAGACGGTGAGATTGATTGTTTGTATCTGAACTTTTCAGATCCTTGGCCTAAAAAACGCCATGAAAAGCGTCGTTTGACCTACAAGACCTTCTTGGATACCTTCAAACGTATCTTGCCTGAAAATGGAGAAATTCATTTCAAGACGGATAACCGTGGCTTGTTTGAGTACAGTTTAGTGAGCTTTTCTCAGTATGGCATGAAGCTCAATGGTGTCTGGCTAGATTTACATGCCAGTGATTTTGAAGGCAATGTCATGACAGAATACGAGCAAAAATTCTCCAACAAGGGTCAAGTTATCTACCGAGTTGAGGCAGAATTTTAAGAATTAGCCTGAAATCAGGCAGTATGAGTGCTTTTGCTTTACATAAGTTGGCAAATGTGCTATACTAAGAGTAAGAATATGAGAAAGAGAGGCGGGGAAATATCTTCGCCTCTTGCTTATGAGGAGGTGGACGCAATCGCAACAATCGTAGAATTAGTCAGAGAAGTTGTAGAACCTGTCATAGAAGCGCCTTTCGAACTCGTGGATATCGAGTATGGAAAGATTGGCAGTGACATGATTCTCAGTATTTTTGTAGATAAACCTGAAGGAATTACCTTGAACGACACGGCAGACTTGACAGAAATTATCAGTCCTGTCCTAGACACCATCAAGCCAGATCCCTTCCCAGAACAATATTTCCTAGAAATCACCAGTCCAGGCTTGGAACGTCCTTTAAAAACCAAGGATGCCGTCGCTGGAGCGGTTGGGAAATACATCCATGTCGGGCTCTACCAAGCCATCGATAAGCAAAAGGTCTTTGAAGGAACCTTGTTGGCCTTCGAAGAGGACGAGTTGATCATGGAATATATGGACAAGACGCGTAAGAAAACGGTCCAAATTCCATACAGTTTAGTATCAAAAGCACGTTTAGCAGTTAAATTATAGAAAAAGAAAGGATAGCTTTTGAGGATTCAAAAGTGAAGAAAACATGAGTAAAGAAATGCTAGAGGCCTTCCGCATTTTGGAAGAAGACAAGGGAATCAAAAAAGAAGATATCATCGACGCAGTAGTAGAGTCGCTTCGTTCCGCTTATCGCAGACGCTATGGTCAATCAGACAGCGTAGCTATTGACTTTAACGAAAAAACAGGTGACTTTACAGTTTATACTGTCCGTGAAGTTGTTGATGAAGTATTTGATAGCCGTTTGGAAATCAGCTTGAAAGACGCTCTTGCCATTAATTCAGCCTATGAACTTGGTGACAAAATCAAGTTTGAAGAAGCACCTGCTGAGTTTGGTCGTGTAGCAGCTCAATCTGCCAAACAAACCATCATGGAAAAAATGCGCAAGCAAACACGTGCCATCACTTACAATACTTACAAAGAACATGAGCAAGAAATCATGTCTGGTACAGTAGAACGCTTTGACAACCGCTTTATCTATGTCAATCTCGGTAGCATCGAAGCCCAATTGTCAAAACAAGACCAAATTCCTGGTGAAGTTTTTGCTTCTCATGATCGTATCGAAGTGTATGTCTACAAGGTTGAAGACAACCCTCGCGGTGTCAACGTCTTTGTTAGCCGTAGCCATCCAGAAATGATCAAACGCTTGATGGAGCAAGAAATTCCAGAAGTTTATGATGGAACTGTTGAAATCATGAGCGTGGCTCGAGAAGCTGGTGACCGTACTAAGGTTGCCGTTCGTAGCCATAATCCAAACGTAGACGCTATCGGTACAATCGTTGGACGCGGCGGAGCGAATATCAAGAAGATTACTAGCAAGTTCCACCCAGCACGTTACGATGCCAAGAGCGACCGTATGGTGCCAATCGAAGAAAACATAGACGTTATCGAGTGGGTAGCAGATCCAGCTGAATTTATCTACAATGCCATCGCTCCTGCTGAAGTTGACCAAGTTATCTTTGACGAAAACGACAGCAAACGTGCCTTGGTGGTTGTTCCTGATAACAAGCTTTCTCTTGCCATCGGTCGTCGTGGGCAAAACGTTCGCTTGGCAGCTCACTTGACTGGTTACCGTATCGATATCAAGTCTGCTAGCGAATTTGAAGCCATGGAAGAAGCTGGTTCGGTAGATTTGGAAGCAGAAAACGATACTGTAGAAGAATAAAAGCTGCTAGAGGAGGGAAAGATGAAAACGAGAAAAATCCCTTTGCGCAAGTCTGTTGTGTCCAATGAAGTGATTGATAAGCGTGATTTGCTCCGCATTGTCAAGAACAAGGAAGGACAAGTCTTTATCGATCCGACAGGCAAGGCCAATGGCCGTGGCGCTTATATCAAGCTAGACAATAAAGAAGCCCTAGAGGCGAAAAAGAAGAAGGTCTTTAACCGTAGCTTTGACATGGAAGTAGAAGAAAGCTTTTATGACGAGTTGATTGCTTATGTGGATCATAAAGTAAAAAGAAGAGAGTTAGGACTTGAATAAGCAAAAGATAAGCAATCTCTTGGGACTTGCTCAGCGAGCAGGGCGAATCATATCGGGTGAGGAATTGGTCGTCAAGGCCATTCAAGATGGCAAGGCCAAGTTGGTCTTTCTAGCCTATGATGCAGGACCCAATCTGACCAAGAAGATTCAAGATAAAAGTCATTATTATCAAGTAGAAATTGTAACCGTGTTTTCAACACTGGAATTAAGCATAGCAGTCGGGAAATCGAGAAAGGTTTTGGCTGTAACAGATGCTGGATTTACAAAGAAAATGAGGTCTCTTATGGAATAGAAGAGGAGGACATGATTTGTCTAAGAAAAGATTGTACGAAATCGCAAAAGAACTTGGAAAAGAAAGTAAAGAAGTTGTAGCGCGTGCAAAAGAGTTGGGCTTGGATGTGAAAAGCCACTCATCAAGTGTGGAAGAAGCTGTCGCTGCAAAAATCGCTGCCAGCTTTAAGTCCGCAGCTGCTCCGAAAGCAGAAGCAAAACCAGCAGCACCAAAAGCAAGTGCAGAAAAGAAAGCCGAAAAATCTGAGCCAGCTAAACCAGCTGTAGCCAAGGAAGACGCAAAAACGGCTGAGCCAGTTGCTCCGAAGACAGAAAAAGTAGCAACTAAACCGCAAAGCCGTAATTTCAAGGCTGAACGTGAAGCCCGTGCCAAAGAGCAGGCAGAACGACGCAAGCAAAATAAGGGCAATAACCGTGACCAACAACAAAACGGAAACCGTCAGAAAAATGATGGACGTAATGGTGGAAAACAAGGTCAAGGCAATCGCGACAATCGTCGCTTTAATGACCAAGCTAAGAAACAGCAAGGCCAGCAAAATCGTGGAAACGATCGTCGTCAACAAGAGGACAAACGTCCAAATCAAGTGGCTCCACGTATTGACTTTAAAGCCCGTGCAGCAGCCCTAAAAGCAGAACAAAATGCAGAGTACGCACGTTCAAGCGAGGAACGTTTCAAACAAACTCAGGCTGCCAAAGAAGCCTTGGCCCAAGCTAACAAACGCAAGGAACCAGAGGAAATCTTTGAAGAAGTGGCTAAGTTAGCTGAACAAGCGCAACAAGTTCAAGCAGTGGTTGAACCAGCTCCTGTAGCTAAAGAAGCGCCAGTGGATACACGTCGTAAAAAACAAGCTCGACCAGACAAAGAACGTGATGATTATGATCACGAAGAAGATGGTCCTAGAAAACAACAAAAGAATCGAAGTAGTCAAAATCAAGTGAGAAATCAAAGAAATAGTAACTGGAATAACAACAAAAAGAACAAAAAAGGCAATAACAAGAACAACCGCAATCAGACTCCAAAACCTGTTACGGAGCGTAAATTCCATGAATTGCCAACAGAATTTGAATATACAGATGGTATGACCGTTGCGGAAATCGCAAAACGTATCAAACGTGAACCGGCTGAAATCGTTAAGAAACTTTTCATGATGGGTGTCATGGCCACACAAAACCAATCCTTGGATGGGGAAACAATTGAACTCCTCATGGTGGATTATGGTATCGAAGCCAAACAAAAGGTTGAAGTGGATAATGCCGATATCGAACGTTTCTTTGTCGAAGATGGCTATCTTAATGAAGATGAATTGGTTGAGCGTCCACCAGTTGTAACCATCATGGGACACGTTGACCATGGTAAAACAACCCTTCTAGATACCCTTCGTAACTCTCGTGTTGCGACAGGTGAAGCGGGTGGTATCACTCAGCATATCGGTGCCTACCAAATCGTTGAAAATGGCAAGAAGATTACCTTCCTTGATACACCAGGACACGCGGCCTTTACCTCAATGCGTGCGCGCGGTGCTTCTGTTACCGATATTACGATCTTGGTCGTAGCGGCAGATGACGGGGTTATGCCTCAGACTATCGAAGCCATTAACCACTCAAAAGCAGCCAACGTTCCAATCATCGTAGCTATTAACAAGATTGATAAACCAGGTGCCAACCCAGAACGTGTTATCGGTGAATTGGCAGAGCATGGAGTTATGTCAACAGCTTGGGGCGGAGATTCTGAATTTGTTGAAATCTCAGCTAAATTCAACCAGAACATCGAAGAATTGTTGGAAACAGTCCTTCTTGTGGCTGAAATCCAAGAACTTAAGGCAGACCCAACAGTGCGTGCTATCGGTACAGTTATCGAAGCGCGCTTGGATAAAGGAAAAGGTGCGGTTGCAACCCTTCTTGTTCAACAAGGTACCTTGAATGTTCAAGACCCAATCGTTGTCGGAAATACCTTCGGTCGTGTCCGTGCTATGACCAACGACCTTGGTCGTCGTGTTAAGGTTGCTGGACCATCAACACCAGTTTCAATCACAGGTTTGAACGAAGCGCCGATGGCGGGTGACCACTTTGCCGTTTACGAGGATGAAAAATCTGCGCGTGCAGCAGGTGAAGAACGTGCCAAACGTGCCCTTATGAAACAACGTCAAGCTACCCAACGTGTCAGCCTTGAAAACCTCTTTGATACGCTTAAAGCTGGTGAACTCAAATCAGTTAACGTTATCATCAAGGCCGACGTACAAGGTTCTGTTGAAGCCCTTTCTGCCTCACTTCAGAAAATCGATGTGGAAGGTGTTAAAGTTACCATCGTCCACTCAGCGGTCGGTGCAATCAACGAATCAGACGTGACCCTTGCCGAAGCTTCAAATGCCTTTATCGTTGGTTTCAACGTACGCCCTACACCACAAGCTCGTCAACAAGCCGAAGCTGACGATGTGGAAATCCGTCTCCACAGCATTATCTACAAGGTTATCGAAGAGATGGAAGAAGCCATGAAAGGGATGCTTGATCCAGAATTTGAAGAAAAAGTTATCGGTGAAGCAGTTATCCGTGAAACCTTCAAGGTGTCTAAAGTGGGAACTATCGGTGGATTCATGGTTATCAACGGTAAGGTTACCCGTGACTCTAAAGTTCGTGTTATCCGTGACGGTGTTGTTATCTATGATGGCGAACTCGCAAGCTTGAAACACTACAAAGACGACGTTAAGGAAGTTACAAACGGTCGTGAAGGTGGATTGATGATCGATGGCTACAATGATATCAAGACTGATGATGTGATTGAGGCCTACGTCATGGAAGAAATCAAGAGATAAGATTTTTTGCTCCTTTCTTAGGTGGTGAGGGACGCAAGCAAACCGATGGTTTCATTGCTTATTTTTGAGCCTAGAGTCTCAAAAATCCCCTGTGATGGGACTGATAAATCAGTTCCATCACTTTCACCACGGCGAAAGAAGCAGATGATTTCAAATTGAACTTCGTTCCAATTTGAAATGAAAATCAATAAATTTAAAAATAGCTAGGTCTGCTGGCCTAGCTTTTGGTTCAAAGTAGAGAAAGGAATATCATGGCAAATCATTTCCGTATGGATCGTGTGGGCATGGAAATCAAGCGTGAAGTCAATGAGATTTTGCAAAAGAAAGTCCGTGATCCGCGTGTCCAAGGCGTGACCATCACAGATGTTCAGATGCTAGGTGACTTGTCTGTTGCCAAGGTTTACTACACCATTTTGAGTAACCTTGCTTCAGATAATCAAAAAGCCCAAATCGGGCTTGAAAAAGCAACTGGTACCATCAAACGTGAACTTGGTCGCAATTTGAAATTGTACAAAATCCCAGATTTGACCTTCGTCAAAGATGAGTCCATCGAGTATGGAAACAAGATTGACGAAATGCTACGCAATCTGGATAAGAACTAAGAAGAGGGGCAACCCTCTTTTTTGGTGGAGGAAAAGGCAATAAAACATGCTGGCGGAATATTTCCAGAGTTATATTAAAAAGCTTTATAAAATTTAGATAGTGTGATATGATGAAATAAAGACACAAGAGAAAGAGGTATTTATATGGCTGAACAAGAGTTGGCTATGCAAGTATTGCAACAAGTGGTGAAACTACCTGTTGTTAAGGTTGATCGTTCGAAATTTTTAGTGGATAAGTTTTCCAAAGAATTGGATCCACAGGACATTCCTACTTTATTAGAACAAGGCCCAACGTCTCTCTTATCTCAAGAAATCATAGATCGAGTGGCTAATGCCTGCATTAGGGATAATGTTTTATTGGCGAGTGGAACTTCTGTTTTGGCAGGATTACCTGGAGGGATTGCTATGGCAATTACCATTCCAGCTGATGTGGCTCAATTTTATGGTTTCTCTCTGAAATTGGCTCAAGAATTAGGTTATATTTATGGTTATGAGGATCTTTGGGCTTCTCGCGAGGAGTTGAGTGAAGATGCTCAAAATACCCTCTTGCTTTATCTAGGAGTCATGCTGGGGGTGAATGGAACCGCTGCTTTACTACGTGCTGGTGGTATAACAATTGCCAAACAGGTAATGAAAACAGTACCTAATAAAGCTTTAACAAAGACGCTTTGGTACCCTATTTTGAAAAAAGTCTTAAGAATATTTGGTGTGAATCTGACCAAGGGAGGGTTGGCCAAAGGAATGGGGAAATTCATACCTATCTTGGGAGGTATCATTTCAGGTGGTTTAACCTTTGCAACTATGAAACCGATGGGTGAAAGTTTGCAGAAAGAATTGTCTAAACTAGTCAATTATACTGAAGTTCAATATCAAGAAGATGTTGAAACAATCAGAAAAGAAGCTGAAATCATCGAAGGAGAGTAAAATGGGCCTTATAAAAACTCTAGCTAAAACTTACGGGAATTACTTTTTGACCATGCAAGGTGTAAAAGTCATGAAAACGATAAAGAAAGATGATAATGCCGTTGTCGGTTTTGGGAAACTCTTTATTGCAGACAAGCTAATGGATACGGCTCGGTGGCTCATCAAGCCAGAGGAGAGAGAATGAAATTTTTTTTGGGTCTTCTTGCTATTATTTTTATCAAACCGGTTATTGGGATTTTGAAATTCTTTTGGATGATCATCTCTTTTGCAGTTCAATTATTGTTTTACAAGATAGTATTTAAGATATTGGATTGGCTCTTTAAACTTATTTAGGTCGTAATTCAAGTCGCAGATAACTAGCAGGAACTCCACTGCTAGTTTTTTAATCTCTCTCCTTATGGTATAATATAAGCAGTAAAATCATTTTATACTCTTCGAAAATCTCTTCAAACCACGTCAGCTTCACCTTGCCGTAGGTATGGTTACTGACTTCGTCAGTTCTATCCACAACCTCAAAACACTGTTTTGAGCAACCTGCGGCTAGCTTCCTAGTTTGCTCTTTGATTTTCATTGAGTATTAGAACATACAATGGAGGTCGTCATGGACAATATCATCGATGTGTCAATTCCCGTTGCAGAAGTGGTGGACAAGCATCCGGAAGTCTTGGAAATCCTAGTGGAGCTGGGTTTTAAACCCCTTGCTAATCCCTTGATGCGCAATACAGTTGGTCGTAAAGTATCACTCAAACAGGGGGCTAAGCTTGAAGGAACTCCTATGGACAAGATTGTCCGCACACTGGAAGCGAATGGCTACGAAGTGATTGGATTAGACTAATGGCAGATGAACGGATTCATGTCCTGCGGGATATTTTGTTAGAATTGCACAATGGTGCCTCTCCTGAGTCGGTTCAGGAGCGTTTTGATGCGACCTTTGCGGGTGTCTCAGCCATAGAGATTTCCCTCATGGAGCACGAGCTGATGAACTCGGACTCGGGCGTCACTTTCGAAGATGTCATGGAACTCTGTGATGTCCATGCCAATCTTTTTAAAAATGCTGTTAAGGATGTCGAAGTTGCAGATACTGAGCACCCAGGTCACCCAGTTCGGATTTTCAAGGAAGAAAATCTGGCTCTCCGTGCAGCTTTGATTCGCATTCGGAGACTGTTAGATACCTATGAGTCTATGGAAGATGAGGAAATGCTGGCGGAGATGCGTAAGGGGTTGGTGCGTCAGATGGGACTTGTGGGGCAATTTGATATCCATTACCAACGTAAAGAAGAACTCTTCTTTCCTATCATGGAGCGCTATGGACACGATTCACCTCCAAAAGTTATGTGGGGAGTGGATGATCAGATCAGGGAACTCTTTCAAACAGCTCTAGCGACAGCCAAGTCATTACCAGAAGTGCCGATTTCCACTGTAAAAGAAGATTTTGAAGCTTTTGCGACAGAGTTTGAAAGTATGATTTTCAAGGAAGAGTCCATTCTTCTCATGATTCTCCTTGAGTCCTTTACTCAGGATGATTGGCTTCAGATTGCAGAGGAGAGCGATTCCTATGGCTATGCTATTATTCGGCCGTCTGAGAAATGGGTGCCAGAACGTCAAAGTTTTGTTGAGGAAAAGAGTGCAGAGGAGCCTATTCAGCTAGAAACGGCAGAGGGGCAAGTCCAGCAAGTTATTGATACGCCAGAAGGTCAGTTTACCATTACCTTTACCCCCAAGGAAAAGGAAGCAGTGCTGGACCGCCATAGTCAACAGGTATTTGGCAATGGCTATCTCTCGGTCGAGCAGGCTAATCTCATCCTCAATCACCTCCCTATGGAGATTACCTTTGTCAATAAAGACGATATTTTCCAGTATTACAATGACAATGCGCCAGCTGATGAGATGATTTTCAAACGGACACCGTCCCAAGTTGGACGGAATGTTGAACTTTGCCATCCACCTAAGTACTTGGACAAGGTCAAGACTATCATGAAGGGTCTTCGTGAGGGAACCAAGGACAAGTATGAGATGTGGTTTAAGTCTGAGTCGCGAGGCAAGTTTGTCCACATCACCTATGCCGCAGTCCATGATGAAGATGGAGAATTCCAAGGAGTGCTGGAGTATGTTCAGGATATCCAGCCCTACCGAGAGATTGACACGGACTATTTCCGTGGACTAGAATAAGGAGAAAAAATGAGTTACGAACAAGAATTTATGAAGGAATTTGAAGCTTGGGTCAATACCCAGATTATGATCAACGACATGGCGCACAAGGAAAGCAAAAAAGTCTACGAAGAAGACCAAGACGAGCGTGCCAAAGATGCTATGATTCGCTACGAAAGCCGCTTGGATGCTTATCAGTTCTTGCTTGCTAAGTTTGAAAACTTCAAGGCAGGTAAGGGATTCCATGATTTACCAGAGGGATTGTTTGGTGAGCGAAATTATTAAACGAGAAAGGTTCTTGATTTTTCACCAAAATCTTGATAGAATATTTATATTAAATCCTTGTCAGAGCAGGGATTTTTTATTGAAAGGATTTTATCATGTCAAAGAAACTCAATCGTAAAAAACAATTACGAAATAGCCTCCGTCGTGCAGGTGCTTTTTCAAGTACTGTGACGAAGGTTGTAGAAGAGACAAAAAAAGTCGTGAAACGTGCAGAACAGTCAGCGAGCCAAGCTGGTAAGGCTGTTTCTAAAAAAGTTGAACAAGCAGTAGAAGCTACCAAAGAGCAAGCTCAAAAAGTAGCCAATTCTGTAGAAGATTTTGCAGCAAACTTGGGTGGACTTCCACTTGACCGTGCCAAAACTTTCTATGATGAAGGTATCAAGTCTGCTTCAGATTTCAAAAACTGGACTGAAAAAGAACTCCTTGCCTTAAAAGGAATCGGACCAGCTACTATTAAGAAATTGAAAGAAAATGGCATCAAGTTCAAGTAATCTTTCTTGTCCCTTGCATTTCCGAAAAAATCTTGCTACAATAGAGCCATTAGAGGTGTTTTGAATCCCACATTTTACAGAAAGTGGCGGTGCTGAGAAGTCCACAAATGTGTCAAAACTAGTTGCTAATGGCTGAAAATGAAATAAAAGTGTCTTTTTGTTTTAAAGACGAGAGTTGCGGGCAACTGCCCGAAATTGGGTGGTACCGCGGATAAATACATTCGTCCCTGTCATGTAGATGGCAGGGATTTTCTTTTGCGTCTTAGTAAAAGGAGGTTGTTATGAAGCAATCTTTTAAAACAAGTAAACTCTATTATGGTTTTCCTATCTTCATTTTGGGGTATCAGGATCAGAATTTTGGACACAATATTACGACATGTAGCTCATCTTATAGCTTGGGAGATTGGCTAGTCATTGGTGTCGGAGCTGAGGAAAATGTGGCTGAGCAAATCAAGCATTACCAGAAGTTTACTGTGAATATTCCTGATGAAAATCTCATGCTCGAGATGGAGCAGGCTGGTTTTATCAGTCATCGAGAGAAATTAAAACACCTGGGACTAGACTACGAGATTTCTGAACAGACTCAGTCTCCGATTTTAGAGGCCTGTCCAGTCGTATTGGACTGTCAGGTAGATCGGATTATCGAGGAAGATGGAATTTGTCATATCTTTGCCAAGATTATCGAACGACTTGCTACTCCAGAACTGTTGGATGATAAGGGACATTTTAAAAATGACCATTTTTCGCCGACTTACTTTATGGGGGACGGTCACCAGCGCGTTTATCGCTATTTAGATAACCGTGTTGACCCTATGGGGAGCTTCATAAAGAAAGCGAGGAAGAAGGATGGCAAGAACTGAGTTGCCAGAGCGATTAGAAACTGAGCGGCTCGTACTGCGAGTCCGCACAGTGGCGGATGCTGAGGATATCAATGTCTACGCTAGTTTGCCGGAGGTTGCTTACCCAGCAGGCTTTCCGCCCGTCAAGACCTTGGAAGATGAAATCTATTATCTGGAGCATATCCTTCCAGAACGCAATCAAAAGGAAAATCTCCCAGCTGGCTATGGAATTGCCGTCAAAGGAACCGATAAAGTCATTGGTTCTGTTGACTTCAACCATCGCCATGCGGATGATGTGCTAGAGCTTGGCTATACCTTGCATCCAGACTATTGGGGTCGAGGCTATGTACCAGAAGCAGCGCGTACCTTAATTGACTCAGGATTTAAAGAACTGGGGCTTCATAAGATTGAGCTGACTTGCTTTGGTTACAATCTCCAAAGTCAACGAGTCGCAGAAAAACTTGGATTTACCCTCGAAGCTCGTATCCGAGACCGTAAAGATGTTCAAGGAAACCGCTGTGACAGTCTGATATATGGCTTGCTGAGGAGTGAGTGGGAGGTAATTTGATGCATCTTTTCATCATTGGTGCTCCAGCCTCGGGAAAAATGACGATTGGTCAAGAACTGTCTCGACTGACGGATTCTACCCTATTTTATAATCATCAAGCTATCGATTTTGCACTAGAAATCTATCAGGGCTATACAGAGGAGATGTGGGAATTTGTTCGTGGAATTACTTTTTCTTTCCTTGGAGCAAGTGCAAGAAATCAGCGATCAGTAATTTTAACAGACGTAATTGATTTTTCAAATCAGTACCAACTGATGTATTTGAAGCAAATTCAGGATTTGTTGGGTGACTATCATCAAGAGATTCTTTTTGTTGAATTGGAAACAAGTCTTGAGGAGCGCTTACGTCGAAATCAAACGGAGAATCGATTAAAGCACAAGCCCTTGAAACGGCATATTGAGATATCTGAAAGAGAAATTTTAGAGACTGCTGAAACACTTCAATTAAATTCCCAACATCAACCGAATGAGTTGCACCACTACCTTAAAATAAATAATACGAATCTGTCTGCAGAAGAGGTTGCTAAGCAGATTCAAGATAAAATGAATACAATAGAGAAAGGACAAACACATGTCTAAAGAACTTTCACCTAAATACAATCCAGCCGAGGTTGAGGCTGGTCGTTACCAAAAATGGCTTGATGCCGATGTTTTCAAGCCTTCAGGAGACCAAAAGGCTAAGCCTTATTCAATCGTCATTCCGCCACCAAACGTAACTGGGAAACTTCACCTTGGTCACGCTTGGGATACGACTTTGCAGGATATCATCATCCGTCAAAAACGCATGCAAGGTTTTGACACGCTTTGGCTTCCAGGGATGGACCACGCTGGGATTGCGACTCAGGCTAAGGTTGAAGAGCGCTTGCGTGGAGAAGGCATTTCCCGCTATGATCTTGGTCGTGAAAAATTCCTCGAGAAGGTCTGGGAATGGAAAGACGAATATGCCACTACTATCAAGGAACAATGGGGCAAGATGGGGCTCTCTGTAGACTACTCTCGTGAGCGTTTCACTCTTGACGAAGGTTTGTCAAAAGCTGTTCGTAAGGTCTTTGTGGACCTTTACAAGAAAGGTTGGATCTACCGTGGTGAATTTATCATCAACTGGGACCCAGCGGCTCGCACTGCCCTTTCTGATATCGAGGTGATTCACAAGGATGTCGAAGGTGCCTTCTACCACATGAACTATATGCTGGAAGACGGTTCACGCGCCCTTGAAGTAGCGACAACTCGTCCTGAGACCATGTTTGGGGATGTTGCCGTTGCGGTCAATCCAGAAGACCCACGCTACAAGGACTTGATTGGTAAAAATGTCATCCTTCCAATCGCTAATAAATTGATTCCAATCGTTGGGGACGAGCACGCAGATCCTGAGTTTGGTACAGGTGTCGTGAAAATCACACCTGCCCACGATCCAAACGACTTCTTGGTTGGTCAACGCCACAACTTGCCGCAAGTCAACGTCATGAACGACGACGGTACTATGAATGACTTAGCCTTCGAATTTGCAGGCATGGACCGTTTTGAAGCTCGTAAGGCAGTCGTTGCTAAGTTGGAAGAAATCGGTGCCCTCGTCAAAATCGAAAAACGTGTCCACAGTGTTGGTCACTCAGAACGTACAGGTGTCGTGGTTGAACCACGCTTGTCTACTCAATGGTTCGTTAAGATGGACCAATTGGCGAAAAATGCTATTGCCAACCAAGATACAGAAGACAAGGTAGAGTTCTACCCTCCACGTTTCAACGATACCTTCCTCCAATGGATGGAAAATGTCCACGACTGGGTAATCTCTCGTCAGCTCTGGTGGGGTCACCAAATCCCTGCTTGGTACAATGCTGAGGGTGAAATATACGTCAGTGAAGAAGCTCCAGAAGGCGACGGATGGACTCAGGACGAAGACGTCTTGGATACTTGGTTCAGTTCTGCTCTTTGGCCATTCTCAACTATGGGCTGGCCTGATGTCGATTCAGAAGACTTCAAACGTTACTTCCCAACATCAACTTTGGTGACTGGTTATGATATTATTCCGTTCTGGGTGTCTCGGATGATTTTCCAAGGTTTGGAATTTACTGGCAAGTCGCCATTCAAAAATGCCTTGATTCATGGTCTCATTCGTGATGAGCAAGGACGCAAGATGTCGAAATCTCTTGGTAACGGGATTGATCCAATGGATGTTATTGATAAGTACGGAACAGATAGCCTTCGTTGGTTCCTTTCAAACGGTTCTGCACCAGGACAAGACGTGCGCTTCTCTTACGAGAAAATGGATGCTTCATGGAACTTCATTAACAAGATCTGGAACATCTCTCGCTACATCCTCATGAACAATGAAGGTTTGACCCTTGAGCAAGCAACTGCCAATGTCGAAAAAGTTGCCAACAAGGAAGCTGGAAATGTCACAGACCGTTGGATTCTCCACAACCTTAATGAAACTATCGGAAAAGCTACTGCCAACTTTGACAAGTTTGAGTTTGGTATCGCTGGACACATCCTCTACAACTTCATCTGGGATGAGTTTGCGGACTGGTACGTTGAGTTGACTAAGGAAGTCCTATACAGCGACAACGAAGAAGAGAAAGTCATCACACGTTCTGTTCTCCTTTACACTTTGGACAAGATCCTTCGTCTCCTTCACCCAATTATGCCATTCGTGACAGAGGAAATCTTCGAACAAATCTCAGAAGGCTCTATCGTCACAGCAGAATACCCAACTGTCAATCCAGCTTTTGAAGATATTGCTGCCCACACTGGTGTAGAAAGCCTTAAAGACTTGATTCGTGCTGTTCGTAATGCGCGTGCGGAAGTAAACGTAGCACCAAGCAAACCAATCACAATCCTTGTTAAGACAAGCGATAGTGACTTGGAAGCCTTCTTTAACAGCAATGTCAACTACATCAAACGCTTCACAAATCCAGAATACTTGGAAATCGCCTCAACCATCCCTGCACCTGAACTCGCTATGTCAAGCGTCATCACAGGAGCAGAAATCTACCTGCCACTGGCAGACCTCCTCAATGTCGAAGAAGAACTGGCTCGTCTCGATAAGGAACTGGCTAAATGGCAAAAAGAACTGGATATGGTCGGCAAGAAGCTCTCGAACAAACGCTTCGTAGCCAATGCCAAGCCAGAAGTCGTCCAAAAAGAACGCGACAAACAAGCCGACTACCAAGCTAAATACGATGCGACCGTAGCACGTATTGATGAGATGAAGAAACTCGTGAAATAAACATAGAAACACGGTGATGAGCCGTGTTTTTTTGGTATAATGAAATCAAAATCTATTGGGTCGGGAGTGGGATATTGAGAGATAATCTTAGAAAATTAATAAATAGTGCAATAGTAAAATATACTTTTCCTATTATACTTACTGACGAACAAGAACAAGTAACTTCAATTAATAAGAGTAATTTAACAACTGTTGGAAAGGATGAATATTGTTTTAAAGGTAATGATAATGACATTTCAAAGATAATTTATAATGGAATTGTTGAATTCGCTGAGAATGAATTTAAGATTGATTATGATAATTTGGATAGGGAACAAACAAAGGTGATCAAAACTAAATTAAAATATAATGAAAATGATTTCTCTCAAACAAAACTTCAATACGGATTTTATGGGGAAGTACTTTTAGATTTATTTTTAAGAAATTATTTTCATACTGATGTTCTAATTGCTAGAGGTTATTTTTATTCACCTCTTGAAAAGTCTGAACCAAAAGGGTTTGATGCTTTTCATATTATTGATAATAAAGGAAATTTAGAACTCTGGTTTGGAGAAGCAAAATTTTATCAAAGTTTTACATCTGGAATCAACTCTGTACTTTCCAAGATAAATTATTCTATTTCAGATGACTATTTGAATAATCATATGTTTGCAATTATTAATGAGAAAGATAATATCTCTCATTTGCATCCAATTTTAGAAGGAATAATTAAAAAATGGGAAGATAATCCTGATATTATTCTTACCGATGAATTACAAAATAATAATATTGAATTAGTGTATCCTGTTTTTATTGCATATCAAAAACAGCAAACCTACGATTACGAAAAATCAATTGCATCCAGTGTAGATAAAATTAATAGGGAGTTAGGAAAATATTCGTTAAATTTAGCTATTAAAATAAAGGTTAGTATATTTGTAATGCTCTTACCTGTTGATGATTCTAATAAATTAAAGGAAGAAGTGATTGAATGGATAGAAACGAAAGAACCGCTCATCTAATTAAGGAATTGAATTTATACAAACGATACCCTGAAAGAAGAGGTATCTTTGTCAAGGCAACTTGTGACTATTACGACGCTGTTAAAATAGACGAACTTACAAGTAGTGATTTAAATTTTTTGCGTTATATAGCAAATGAAGCTGGAGTACCACAATACTTTGAGCTACTTGAAAGAAAATATCAAGAAGATAATGAAATAAATCAAGAGGATATGAATTTATTATCCATAAGCTCGTTTTTAAATGAAGCACATTTAACTTTGAATAATTATATGTTACATAAATATCAAAAAGAAGTTCTAGAATTATTTGAATTCCATTTTGATAATAGGTATATCCTTTCTGCCCCAACTTCATTTGGTAAAACTTTTATTGTTTATGCAATTATAAAAAAGATGGGATATTCTAACATATTGTTAATTTTTCCTACTATTAGCTTGTTATCAGAAAATTATTTAAAGTTGCAAAATGATGAATTTTTCTCTACATATAAAATACATACACTAAGCGAAATATCCGAGGAAGAACTTGGCGAAAAAAATATTTTTATTTACACTCCTGAACGATATCTGTCATTTTTAGATAATAACACTAGATATTTTAATTTTTCTTTCGTAGATGAAATATATAAAATAGATAATGATTTCATTATAGATAATGATACTCCAGAAGAAAATGAAAGGGATACTGCCTATAGACTTGCTTTAGAATATGTATGTCGCAATAGTAAAGATATTTTGCTTGCTGGGCCTTATATTCAATTTCAAAAACTTGAGACAGAAATAAACTCATTTAATAATTTTACTCTATTTAACAAATTTAAAATACTTGAATATAATGATGTTGAGATTGTGTCTAAGAATATTACACATATTGATCGAAATAAGTTTGAACTTGGAAATATAAAATATAGATTAGATCATGGTGCTTCATCATTACAAGATAAAGTAATACAAACAATTGTAAAAATAGATGATAATACTTTGATTTATTGTGGAAGAAAGTCAGAGGTAGAAAGACTAGCAAATCATTTGTTGGAAAATGATGAATATCTTTCTCTTATCTCAGAAAAACATTATAGCGAAGATGAGGAACTATATTCTATTTTTTTGAATCATGTGGGAAACACCTTTGGATATGATTGGATTCTATATAGAGCACTTGAAAAGAGAATCGGAATTCATCATGCAGGGATACCAAAATATATTCAGAATGAATTAATTAATTTGTTCAATAAAGGTGATTTACAATGTCTTTTTTCTACAACAACAATTACTGAAGGTGTGAATACGACTGCCAAAAATTTGATTGTTACTGCTATCAAAAAGGGGAAAAAGAGATTAAAACAGTTTGATGCTAAAAATATTGCTGGGAGAGCAGGTCGTTTTAATGTCCATTATAGTGGTAATGTTATTGATTTAACAAAACAATTTGAAACTCTAATTAATTCGCAACAGGCAGAAATTGAACATAAAAATTATGATAATCGTCACAATAAAACTGACATTGATTTAGAAGTAACTTTAGATGAATTTTTGACAGATGATGATAGAAAGTTTAAAGATGAAATCAATGAGGCAAAACAAGAATCGGGATTACCAAATTTTATTTTTCATTCATATAAAGCGATAGGCCCTTTGGATAAAATCTCTATTTATAATCGAATTAAAAAAATGTCCCCAGCAGAGTTTCAAAAAATCGAACAATTAAAGCGAGTCTTAAATACATCTAAAGGTAAAGAAATTCATTGGGAAGGATTTCAAACGGTTATTAATATTTGTTCTGAATTTGTTTCTAATTCTGATTTAAAACAATTAATGGAAAAGAAAGTTGGGAAAAAACAGTTCTCTTTAATTGTTATACAGTTAGCAAGTTATTTACAGAATGGATTTTTAGGAACAGTGGATTACTATGTAGAGGAACAGAAACTGAGTAAAGATAAAGCAATTAGTAGAACCTCTAAATTAATTTATACTACATTTAAATATCATCTTGTAAAGTATTTAGGAGTATTTGATTTATTATATAGATTCCATTATTCACAAGTTTATAGAAAAGATTTTGATAATGTTGCTGGAATTCAAATTCTTCTACAAAGGCTAGAGTATAATGCTCTTACTAATACTGCTCGAAAATTAAGTGATTTTGGAGTACCTTTTGAATTAGTAAGATATTATGATAGAGTAGTAGAGAATAAAAACTTTGATTTGTATGAGAGTTATGTCGATGAAAAGATTCAAAATCTACTTAAGTGAGAGAATAAAAATAAGAACCTCATTATTATCATGAGGTTCTTATTTGTGTAATTACATTTAGAGAATCGTAAGTATAATATCGTTGGAACTAATCCATTCTACTTTAATTTTAGTTCCAACGGTTACATTCATTTGATTGAACCAGTCGTTAAAAGCTCTCAAGTTTCTGTGACCAGAAAGATTTTTAGCATAGGGATCTCCACCCCGAGAATTTCCTGATGATTTTACTATTCCAACGAAGTATCCATCTGTTGATCTAGCATTAAATATATTTTGTCCTAAAACATCTTTTCCTTGAGTATGTTTAGAATTAAATATTCCATACTGATGTGCAGCTTTACTTGGAATTGGGATATAACATTCTCCTGTTATCTGAGGACGAGAATTTGTATTCCTGTATGTGCCCCAGTCAATATTAGTTTTTTTAAGTTCTACTATGAATTGGTCTCCTTGTTTTGGCATTATGCACCTCCTTAAATTTATATATTTATTATATCATATATATTTGGAAAATGTTTATATTTCAGTATTAATTTAAAAATGATATACTAGTATAGTTAAACAAATTTCTTAGAAAGCAGGTTACTACATGACAAATTCTGTAAGTTCGAACCGACCTGAGAAGTACAACATTGCAGCCTTCTTCTCAGGTGTTGGGGGAATTGAGTTGGGATTTGAACAGACCAACGAGTTCAGAGTGGTGTATGCCAATGAATTTGATAAGTATGCGCGTCAGACTTATCAGTTAAATCATCCAGATACCTATTTGGATGGTCGTGATATTCACGATGTTCAGCCAGAGAATATTCCCGCTGAGCGCGTGGATGTGATTATGGGAGGTTTCCCTTGTCAGGCCTTTAGTATTGCGGGTTATCGCAAGGGCTTTGATGATGATCGTGGCGACCTTTTCTTCGAATTGCTTCGCATGATTGAAGGATGCAAACCTCGCGCTATTTTCATCGAAAACGTCAAGAACATGGTCGGTCATGACCACGGCAATACCTTCAAGGTTATTCGTGAAGCCTTGACGGAGAACAACTACTTTATCAAGTGGAAGGTTCTTAACGGGAAAGACTACGGAAATATCCCACAAAACCGTGAGCGGATCTACATTGTTGGTTTTGATACCAAGGAAGCTTATGACTTGTTTGAATTCCCAGAGGAAATCAAGCTGACTACGACTCTTCAGGATGTGATTAACTTTGGTGATCAACTAGACGAGATCTACTACTACCGTGATGGGAAGCAGAATTTCTACGACCAGTTAAAATTTGAAGTTACCAGTCAAGACACGGTCTACCAGTGGCGTCGTCAATATGTTCGTGAAAATAAAAATGGAGTTGTCCCAACCCTAACAGCAAACATGGGAACAGGTGGACACAATGTTCCGTTGATTCTGACAGATAGTGGGGAGATTCGTAAGCTAACACCGAAAGAAACTTTTAATGTTCAAGGATATCCTAAATCCTTTAAAATTCCAGAAGGGGTTTCTAACGGTCAGCTATACAAGCAGGCTGGAAATAGCGTAGTCGTTCCCGTGATTAAACGCATCGCGGAAAATGTTGCCAAGGCCTTGAATGACAGCCAAGGGCAATCTCAACTTGACCGCTCAGGAAAATTCGCCATTATCTACACCAAGATGAACGGCCAGTTTGAAGGTCAGTCCTACGTCAAGGAATTTGTGGATAGCTATGACCAGGCTCTTGAAAAGATCAAGGCTTATGATGATGGTTTAGCTGTTCTGTCTGGTGAAGATTATTTAAAATTGGTTAAAAAACGAGGAAATTTCGAATTTTACAGTATTAATTAACGAATATATAAGAGGGTTAGTGAAAAACTAATCTTCTTTTGATATACTGAAAATAGAAAAGAGGGTGCTTATGTGGGAACATCTAAAGTCTGAACAAAAAGAAAAATACAAAACCTTAATTACCAACTTCGCTAGCTTGAGCCAAGCTTTCTCTCAAAAGGCTGAGTCCGAAAATGAGGGACAAACAGAGAATTATGTTGCTCCGATTGTTAATTCTAAATTTCAAGAAACAGTCTTCCAGAAGGCTTTTAATGCTGTTGGGGAAGACATTGCCAATACTTCCTATGATGCTTCTGTCGTAGTGGATGAAAATCATAAATACCTAGTGGGTATCAAGTCTTTTGGGATTAATTCTGGAGACCAAAAAATCGCTCAGTTTAAGAAGGATTCTCAAGATTGGACGGACTTGTTGGGTGATATTAAATTCCATGCAGATATCTCAGCAGATAAAGAAACAGCAGACAAGAAAAATTATCAACGATATGAAGAATTAGCACGAAAGATTGCGACTTTGAGAAATCAGAGAATCGAATCTTCTAAGGCACAAATCAAGGGATTTAGTTCGGACTCGGTCAATGTTGAAGCTGTTTATCACGTTCTGATGCCGACACCGAAGGGAGAAAATCCTAAGATTTTTGTCGGTGAAACATCTTATTTGCCAGTTGATATTGATAATCTGGTCATTGAAGGATCAACTACCAAAAACAATCCAACCAATTTTCGATTTTCGGATGGACAACACCACTACAAATACACAGCGGCAGATAGCCAGCTCCACATGACTTTTAACAATAAAGACATTGTGGTAGATACTTGGGACGTCCATTATATTGAAGATCCTTTTTCGCTCTTTGAAAACCTTCATTTACTGACAACTGAAAAGGATAAAACCGATATCTTAGAAACAGTGTCTTGGGTTATTACAGACAAACATGGAAATGTGGAAGAAAACTCTGGCTTCAATGCCTTTAACGGAGGATCAAAACTAGCTAAGAAAGATCGTCTGCCACGGATTTTAAAAATTCAGGATAAATTTAAGGATAGTCTTGCTTCAGAAGAACTAGCTTTTGTGACCTTCTCTTTAGAAGAAATCCTCTTGAAAAAGTGGACTAGCAAGGAAGAAAAAGCTCAGATGAAGGCGATTCGTAAGGATTTGATAAACTTTGTCCACGAGACTGGTAATGAAAGACTCATTAAAGAAATTGAACAGCTGGTTTATCGTCCAGTTAGTGAAATTTACATTCCTCTGCCTGACTCGAAAAACTTTCACGATGAAAGACCAGATTTCTTTGGGCCAGGCTTCGGGACTTTTGAACCTGGAACTAAAAAATTAGCTCTATCTAAGGAAGAAAGAACTTTTAAACTACGCTTTTTATCTTCTGGTGATGTTATTAACGCCTATATAAATCAAGAAGCTGGTAAGGCTATTCAGTCTACCGATAAGCAAGAAATACTCGGGAATTGGATTTTACGTGGTGTTTTCCAGTTGAAAGAACGAGAAGTCTTGACAGGTCAACGACTTAATGAACTGGAAATCAACGGCATTCGATTGACCAAATTTAAAAATGGTGAAATCGGTATCGAATTCATGTGGATTGATACAGAAAATCCACCTCACGATGCCATCGGCTGGGTAGCAAAGAAATAAAAAGTCCTATTACTTTCTCTCCCTTAACCTTTGACTATTCCGCAAAATTATCGTAAAATAAAGAGTAAATGATAAAATGAGGTCAGAGTCTGTTTACTCTGGCGATAGTAGTATAAATGAGGAGAAACGCTTTGGAATTAGAAGTATTTGCTGGGCAAGAAAAAAGTGAACTATCTATGATTGAGGTAGCGCGTGCTATCTTGGAACTTCGTGGTCGCGACCATGAGATGCATTTTAGCGATCTTGTAAACGAAATTCAAAACTACCTTGGAACATCAAACAGCGATATCCGTGAAGCTTTGCCTTTGTTCTACACAGAGTTGAACTTTGACGGTAGCTTCATCTCACTTGGAGACAACAAATGGGGTCTTCGTTCATGGTATGGTGTGGACGAAATCGATGAAGAAATCATCGCTCTTGAAGAAAATGACGACGATGAAGTAGCACCAAAAGCCAAGAAAAAACGTGTCAATGCCTTCATGGATGGTGATTCAGATGCCATTGACTACAATGCAGATGATCCAGAAGACGAAGATGCATACGAAGCAGATCCAGCTCTCTCATACGATGATGAAAATCCAGATGATGAGAAAAATGAAGTGGAAGCTTACGATGCAGAAATCAACGAGATTGCTCCTGATGACTTGGGTGAAGACGTGGATCTCAACGAAGAAGACGACGAGTTTTCAGATGATGATACTGAAAACATCGAGGAATAAAAGTTAGCTATTGACAATTATCCTATTTTTAGGTATCATATTGTTCGGGCACCTCTTTTAGAGGTCGGGGCTCCCTAGTTCTTAGGGAGCTATTTTTGTTTTTTCAAGAAGTTATCTTCTTGTATTTTAGTTGTGAATCTGGTGCAGTCGTCCCAGATTATTCTTATTAGTAGGGTCTTGTTTTCTATGTCCCCTCGTAGTCAGCAAGACCTTGAGCATTTTAGAAAGAGGAATCTATGTCTACGAAATATATTTTTGTAACTGGTGGTGTCGTATCGTCTATTGGGAAAGGGATTGTGGCAGCAAGTCTAGGCCGTCTCTTGAAAAATCGTGGTCTCAAAGTGACGATTCAAAAGTTTGACCCTTATATCAATATCGATCCGGGAACTATGAGTCCTTACCAGCACGGAGAAGTCTTTGTGACAGATGATGGAGCTGAGACAGATTTGGACTTGGGTCACTATGAACGTTTCATCGATATCAATCTTAACAAATATTCCAACGTGACAACTGGTAAAATTTACAGTGAAGTTCTTCGTAAGGAACGCCGTGGAGAATACCTTGGGGCAACTGTTCAGGTTATTCCTCATATCACAGATGCTTTGAAAGAAAAAATCAAGCGTGCCGCTTTAACGACCGACTCTGATGTCATTATCACAGAGGTAGGTGGAACTGTTGGGGATATCGAGTCCTTGCCATTCCTAGAGGCCCTTCGTCAGATGAAGGCAGATGTAGGTGCGGATAATGTTATGTACATCCATACAACCTTGCTTCCTTACCTCAAGGCTGCTGGTGAAATGAAGACCAAACCAACTCAACACTCTGTAAAAGAATTGCGTGGATTAGGAATCCAACCAAATATGTTGGTTATTCGTACAGAAGAGCCAGCTGGTCAAGGAATTAAAAACAAACTGGCCCAGTTCTGTGATGTGGCACCAGAGGCTGTTATCGAGTCTTTAGACGTTGAACATCTTTACCAAATTCCACTGAACTTGCAGGCGCAAGGTATGGACCAAATTGTCTGTGACCATTTGAAACTAGACGCACCAGCAGCGGATATGACAGAATGGTCAGCTATGGTAGACAAGGTCATGAACCTCAAGAAACAAGTCAAAATTTCCCTTGTTGGTAAGTATGTTGAGTTGCAAGATGCCTATATTTCTGTGGTTGAAGCCTTGAAACACTCTGGTTATGCCAACGACGCAGAAGTTAAAATCAATTGGATCAATGCTAATGATGTGACAGCAGAGAATGTAGCAGAGCTCTTGTCTGATGCGGACGGAATCATCGTACCAGGAGGTTTTGGTCAACGTGGTACGGAAGGTAAAATCCAAGCCATTCGCTATGCGCGTGAAAATGATGTTCCAATGTTGGGTGTCTGCTTGGGAATGCAGTTGACTTGTATCGAGTTTGCTCGTCACGTTTTAGGACTCGAAGGTGCCAATTCTGCAGAGCTTGCACCAGAAACAAAATACCCTATCATTGATATCATGCGTGATCAGATTGACGTTGAAGATATGGGGGGAACCCTTCGCTTGGGGCTTTATCCGTCTAAGTTGAAACGTGGCTCTAAGGCTGCGGCTGCTTATCACAATCAAGAAGTGGTGCAACGCCGTCACCGTCACCGTTATGAGTTTAACAATGTCTTCCGTGAGCAGTTTGAGGCAGCAGGCTTTGTCTTCTCAGGAGTTTCTCCAGACAATCGTTTGGTCGAAATTGTGGAAATTCCTGAAAATAAATTCTTTGTAGCGTGTCAGTATCACCCTGAACTTTCAAGTCGTCCAAACCGTCCAGAAGAACTCTACACTGCCTTTGTGACTGCAGCAGTTGAGAACAGCAATTAGCTAGATTATAACCTTTGAGAACAATCTCAGAGGTTTTTTGCTTGCATATTTAGGATATGAGTTGCAAAATAAAAACATAGTGATATAATTAACATAACAGAAACTAAGGAGGATTTACAATGAAAAAAATCACATTATTTGGTTTGTCTCTAGCTGGTCTAGCTTTACTAGCTTTCCCTCATTCGGGAAAGGCCTTCGATCTTGAAGAAGAGTGGGTTATTAAGGGTGGCGTTAAGTATCAAGATGGCAAGATTCTTCGGTTTAACAATGGTCATGAAGTGGATATTAAAGTTTTAGATTTGCCAAAAACCGAGAAAATCGAGTGGACAGTCAGTCTCAATGGTCAAGATCAGACTGTCAATTTCCTAGGTCAAGAAAAGGACAAGTCTATGGTCGGTACAGAGGGGCGTTACCTGAATTTCTACGTACCTTATGGCTATAGAGGAGATATCAAGGTAGAAGCCAAGAGCGGAAATGAAGTAAAGACCTGGTCCACTAAAGTGGTAGATGACGTTTATAATGGTGGAAAGAGTGGTTACTACCGTATTGAAGAATCAAATAATCAATACACTTACCTCGATGCTAAATGGAATTATCAAACCAAGACTTACACTGCTACCTTACCAGAGACTGTCAATGGTCAAAAAGTCTATGCTTGGGAAGACTATGATCATGGTGAGTTAAAACTTACAAAACCAGAATCTATTAGTCATTTCTACAAAGGGGGAGGAGCCTTCAGAGAACTTTATCCAATTGTGAAAGCCGAAAGCTGGCTACAATCAGACCAAAACTGGTACTATCAAAAACAAGGTCAATTAGTACAGAATGCTTGGGTTAAAGACAAGGGAACTTGGTACTTTATGAATGATAAAGGGGTCATGTTCAATCAAACTTGGCTCTATCAAGGTAGCAACTGGTATGCCTTTAAATCATCAGGAGCTATGATTGCTAGTGACTGGCTTTACGATCAAGGCAAGTGGTACTATTTATCAACTTCAGGAGCCATGAAAGAAAGCACTTGGGTTTATGACAAGGGAGAATGGTATTATGTAAGTTCTTCTGGTGCCATGCTAGCGAATGATTGGGTCAAAGATAATGGCAAGTGGTATTATCTAGCTTCATCAGGTAAGATGCTTCGCAATACCTACACACCTGATGGTTACTACGTTGGAAACTCAGGAGCCTGGCAATAAGAATAATACTCTTCGAAAATCTCTTCAAACTACGTCAGTTTCATCCACAACCTCAAAACAGTGTTTTGAGCTGACTTCGTCAGTTCTATCTACAACCTCAAAGCAGTGCTTTGAGCAACCTGCGGCTAGCTTCCTAGTTTGCTCTAGTATAAGAAGTCCTTTTCCTTAAAGGAAGAGGCTTTTTACTTGCTTTTCTGCTACTTCCTCATTTGTCCTAAAGCCTTTTTTGTGTTAAAATGAATGGTATGAAAGCTAAAAAAATGTGGATGGCAGGTCTGGCTCTGCTTGGTATTGGGAGTCTTGCCCTTGCTACGAAAAAAGTTGCAGATGACCATAAGCTCATGAAGACTCAGAAAGAGTTGACAGAGATTGTGCGAGACCATTTTTCAGATATGGGGGAAATTGCGACCCTCTATGTTCAAGTCTATGAAAGCAGTCTAGAGAGCTTGGTTGGTGGCGTCATTTTTGAGGATGGCCGTCATTATACCTTTGTCTATGAAAATGAAGACCTAGTCTATGAGGAGGAAGTCTTATGATACAACCAGCAAGTTTAGAAGAATTAGCATCTTTAGTAGAAAAAGATGGCAAGAAGGTTTTCCTTTTTGTGGCGGACTGGTGTGGCGATTGCCGTTATATCTATCCTGCCTTGCCAGAGATTGAGAAAACTAATCCAGAGTTTACCTTTATTCGAGTGGACCGAGACCAGTATATGGATTTGGCCAAACTCTGGGATGTATATGGAATCCCTAGCCTTGTTGTTCTAGAAAAGGACAAGGAAATCGGCCGTTTTGTCAATCGCGACCGTAAAAGCAAGCAACAAATTAATGACTTTTTAGCAGGACTGAAATAGGAGAAAATAGAAATAATGATTTTTACATATAACAAAGAACATGTCGGTGATGTCCTTATGGTCATCGTGAAAAACAGCGGAGATGCCAAGTTGGACGTGGAGCGCAAAGGTAAGGTAGCTCGTGTTTTCCTCAAAGAGAATGGGGAAACAGTGGCGTGGAATATTTTCGAAGTTTCAAGTTTGTTTGAAATTGCAGAGCGCGGTCAAGTCTTTTTATCAGATGAGCAAGTAGCTCGTTTGAACCAAGAATTGCAGGCGGAAGGTTTCGCAGAGGAAATTGTTAATGACAAGGAACCTAAGTTTGTTGTTGGTGAAATTGTCGAGATGGTAGCTCATCCAGATAGTGACCACCTCAACATCTGCCAAGTTGCAGTCGCAAGTGACAAGACAGTGCAAATCGTTGCAGGGGCTCCCAATGCGCGTCTTGGGTTGAAAACCATTGTAGCTCTTCCTGGAGCTATGATGCCAAAAGGCAATCTTATTTTCCCAGGCGAACTTCGTGGTGAAAAGAGTTTTGGCATGATGTGCAGTCCTCGTGAATTGAATCTGCCAAATGCTCCGCAAAAACGTGGTATTATTGAATTATCAGAAGGCCAAGTTGTCGGAACTCCATTTGACCCAGCGAAACACTGGACTGCCTAAGAAGTTGTCAGTATCTGATAGACCAGATAGAAGGAAATAAGATGGCAAAAAATGTAGTGATTACAGGAGCGACATCAGGAATCGGTGAAGCGATTGCGCGTGCTTATCTGGAGCAGGGTGAGAATGTCGTTCTAACAGGCCGACGGATAGACCGATTAGAACCCCTAAAGTCGGAGTTTGCAGAGACCTTCCCAAATCAAACAGTTTGGGCTTTTCCGCTAGATGTCACGGATATGAACATGGTAAAAACTGTCTGCTCTGATATTATAGAAACGATAGGGAAGATTGACATCTTGGTTAATAACGCCGGACTGGCTCTAGGTTTGGCTCCCTATCAAGACTATGAGGAGTTGGATATGTTGACCATGCTGGATACCAATGTCAAAGGTTTGATGGCAGTCACTCGCTGTTTCTTGCCAGCAATGGTAAAAGCCAATCAAGGACATATCATCAATATGGGCTCAACCGCAGGAATTTATGCCTATGCAGGTGCAGCAGTTTATTCGGCCACCAAGGCAGCAGTTAAGACCTTTTCAGATGGTCTGCGAATTGATACCATCGCAACGGATATCAAGGTGACAACCATTCAGCCTGGGATTGTCGAAACAGATTTTTCTACAGTGCGTTTTCACGGTGATAAAGAGCGGGCTGCATCCGTTTACCAAGGAATCGAAGCCTTGCAAGCTCAGGATATTGCAGACACAGTAGTCTATGTAACCAGTCAACCTCGCCGTGTGCAGATTACAGATATGACCATTATGGCCAATCAACAGGCGACAGGTTTCATGGTTCATAAAAACTAAAAAATTTCCTCGAAAAGTTACAAATTTCTGTAACTTTTTTGATTTCCTACGAATAGATAAGTAGGAGGAAAAAATATGTATAATAAAGTTATCATGATTGGGCGTTTAACGTCTACACCAGAATTGCACAAAACCAACAATGACAAGTCGGTAGCGCGAGCAACTATCGCTGTGAACCGTCGTTACAAAGATCAAAACGGTGAACGTGAAGCTGATTTTGTCAATATGGTCCTATGGGGCAGACTAGCAGAAACTTTGGCAAGCTACGCAACCAAAGGTAGTCTCATTTCTGTTGATGGGGAATTGCGTACCCGTCGTTTTGAGAAAAATGGTCAAATGAATTATGTGACCGAAGTCCTCGTCACAGGATTCCAACTCTTGGAAAGTCGTGCCCAACGTGCCATGCGTGAAAATAATGTAGGCCAAGATTTGGTGGACTTGGTCTTGGAAGAGGAAGAATTGCCATTTTAAGTATTGAAAAGTCTGAGTTGGTCTCAGGCTTTTTATCTTGAAAAAGTCAGACTTTTTTCTTGACTATTTTTGACCAAGTGATACAATAGAACTATGAATTAGCACTCGAATATAAAGAGTGCTAATGATATCTATCTCATTATGGAGGAAAGCAGATGTTGAAACCATTAGGGGACCGTGTGGTCTTAAAAATCGAAGAAAAAGAACAAACTGTTGGAGGCTTTGTCCTTGCAGGCTCAGCCCAAGAAAAAACAAAAACAGCCCAAGTTGTGGCTACTGGACAAGGTGTTCGTACCTTGAACGGTGACTTGGTTGCTCCAAGTGTTAAAGCTGGAGACTGTGTCTTAGTTGAAGCCCACGCAGGTATTGATGTCAAAGATGGTGATGAAAAGTACATCATCGTAGGCGAAGCTAACATCTTGGCTATCATTGAAGAATAGAAGGAGAAAGTAAGTATGTCAAAAGAAATTAAATTTTCATCAGATGCCCGTTCAGCTATGGTCCGTGGTGTCGATATCCTTGCAGACACTGTTAAAGTAACCTTGGGACCAAAAGGTCGTAATGTCGTTCTTGAAAAGTCATTCGGTTCACCCTTGATTACCAATGACGGGGTGACCATTGCCAAAGAAATCGAATTAGAAGACCATTTTGAAAATATGGGTGCCAAATTGGTATCAGAAGTAGCTTCAAAAACCAATGATATTGCAGGTGATGGGACTACAACTGCAACTGTTTTGACCCAAGCAATCGTCCGTGAAGGCATCAAAAACGTCACAGCAGGTGCCAATCCAATCGGTATTCGTCGTGGGATTGAAACAGCAGTTGCTGCAGCAGTTGAAGCCTTGAAAAACAATGCTATTCCTGTTGCCAACAAAGAAGCCATCGCTCAGGTTGCCGCCGTCTCTTCTCGTTCCGAAAAAGTAGGTGAATACATATCTGAAGCTATGGAAAAAGTTGGCAAAGACGGAGTCATCACTATCGAAGAGTCACGTGGTATGGAAACAGAGCTTGAAGTCGTAGAAGGAATGCAGTTTGACCGTGGTTATCTTTCACAGTACATGGTGACAGATAGCGAAAAAATGGTGGCTGACCTTGAAAATCCATATATCTTGATTACCGACAAGAAGATTTCCAATATCCAAGAAATCTTGCCACTCCTAGAAAGCATTCTCCAAAGCAATCGTCCACTCTTGATTATTGCGGATGATGTAGATGGTGAAGCTCTTCCAACTCTTGTTTTGAACAAGATTCGAGGAACCTTCAACGTGGTAGCAGTCAAGGCGCCTGGATTTGGTGACCGTCGTAAAGCTATGCTCGAAGACATTGCCATCTTAACAGGCGGAACAGTTATCACAGAAGACCTAGGTCTTGAGTTGAAAGATGCGACAATTGAAGCACTTGGTCAAGCAGCGAGAGTAACTGTGGACAAAGATAGCACTGTTATCGTAGAAGGTGCTGGAAATCCTGAAGCGATTTCCCACCGTGTTGCGGTTATCAAGTCTCAAATCGAAACCACAACTTCTGAGTTTGACCGTGAAAAATTGCAAGAACGCTTGGCGAAATTATCAGGTGGTGTAGCGGTTATTAAGGTCGGAGCCGCAACTGAAACTGAGTTGAAAGAAATGAAACTCCGCATTGAAGATGCCCTCAATGCTACTCGTGCAGCTGTTGAAGAAGGAATCGTTGCAGGTGGTGGAACAGCTCTTGTCAATGTGATTCCAGCCGTGGCTGATTTGGAATTAACAGGAGACGAAGCAACAGGCCGCAATATTGTTCTCCGTGCTTTGGAAGAACCTGTCCGTCAGATCGCCCACAATGCAGGATTCGAAGGTTCAATCGTCATCGATCGTTTGAAAAATGCTGAAGTTGGGACAGGCTTCAACGCAGCAACTGGTGAATGGGTTAACATGATTGATCAAGGGATTATCGACCCAGTTAAAGTGAGTCGTTCAGCTCTACAAAATGCAGCATCTGTAGCCAGCTTGATTTTGACAACAGAAGCAGTCGTAGCCAATAAACCAGAACCAGCAGCCCCGGCTCCAGCAATGGATCCAAGCATGATGGGCGGCATGATGTAAGTTTTCTATAGAAAACAACTTATAAAAAACAAAAGGAGGGAATGCCTATTCCTCCTTTTTATGCTATTCACTTCTAAATAGATTTGAGCTCTCCTAATTTATATGATAAAATAAGACTAGAAAAAGGAGAAGAACATGATCGATGTAGAAGAAATTCTGAGCAAGATGAACCCCAATCAGAAGATTAATTATGACCGTGTCATGCAGAAGATGGTACAAGTATGGGAGAAAAATGAGCAACGGCCAACTATTCTCATGCATGTTTGCTGTGCCCCTTGCAGTACCTATACTCTAGAATATTTGACTAAGTATGCAGACGTGACCATTTATTTTGCCAATTCTAATATCCATCCCAAGGCAGAATACCATAAGCGTGCCTATGTGACTAAAAAGTTTGTCAGTGATTTCAATGAGCGAACTGGCAATAACGTTCAATATCTAGAAGCTCCTTATGAACCTAACGAATATCGTAAACTGGTTCGAGGTTTGGAAGAGGAGCCTGAAGGTGGCGACCGTTGTAAGGTTTGCTTTGACTACCGACTGGATAAGACGGCGCAAGTGGCTATGGACTTGGGCTTTGACTACTTTGGCTCAGCCTTGACCATCAGTCCTCATAAGAATTCTCAAACCATTAATAGTATCGGAATCGATGTGCAAAAAATTTATACAACCCACTATCTTCCAAGTGATTTCAAGAAAAATCAAGGTTACAAACGTTCGGTAGAGATGTGTGAAGAGTATGACATCTACCGTCAATGTTATTGTGGATGTGTCTATGCAGCACAAGCCCAGAATATTGACCTGGTTCAGGTTAAGAAGGACGCCACAGCGTTCTTGCTGGATAAGGATGTTGAAAAAGACTATTCACACATCAAATTTACTGTTACGAAATTAGATATATAAGGATAAGCCCAGCTGAAAAGCTGGGTTTATCAAATAAAAAAACCGGGGCCTTAACCCCAGTTTGACAACTTTACCGATTCTTTAGTTCTACATAGCGCTTGTACCAAATGTTTACATAGGCTTCTGAGAAAGGACCACGTCCATTGTTAATCCAATCAACAAGAATTTTGACATGTTCTTTTAAAATGTAGTCCAAGTCATCAGAATAATTCATTTTGCGTTTGTGACGCTCATACTCCTCAACGTCCAAGAGACGTTTCTCTCCATCTGTAAAAATTTTAACATCCAAATCGTAATCAATATACTTCAGTGCTTCTTCATCCAGATAGTAGGGGCTAGCCATATTGCAATAGTAGGAAATTCCATTATCACGAATCATGGCAATGATATTAAACCAATATTTCTTGTGAAAGTAAACAATAGCCGGTTCTCGAGTGACCCAACGACGACCATCACTTTCGGTAACCAGTGTATGATCGTTGACACCAATAATGGCGTTTTCTGTTGTTTTTAGTACCATGGTGTCCCGCCAAGTTCGGTGGAGACTCCCATCATGCTTATAACTTTGAATTGTAATAAAGTCGCCTTCTTTTGGAAGCTTCATAACTAACCAACTTTCTACAATTTATAAGTTTATCGTTTACTATTGTACCATAAAATTACCTAAAATCTGTGAATTTTACATGAAAATCTTAAAGATATTCTCTAAGAGCGCTTGCTATATCCGAAAAATCGTAGCCCTTTCGTGCTAAAACTTGGGTTAAACGCTGTTTAAGTTCGTATCCTTCATATTTTCGGGCATACTTAGAATATTGCTTATCAAGTTCCTTAAAGATGAGTTCCTGAGTCGTTTCTTGGTCAACTTGACTATCCAACTGTTCAAAGGCACTTTTAGCATCAGAATAGGAAAACCCCTTGTTGGTCAAATTTTGGATAATCTTATCTTGCAAAGCACGAGCTGGAAGTTTTCCTTCATATTTCTTCAATAGTTTATTGGCTACACGTTGAGCAACTTCAGAAAAATCAAATTCTTTCAAGTTCTCTTCTATAATAGATTTTGAAATCCCTTTTTGAGCTAGTTTCTGAGTCAGTACATAAGGCCCCTTGTCTCCTGAAAGTTGATTGGCATTGATAATAGCATAAGCGTACTGGCCATCATTAATCCACTTATCTTCTTTAAGATTAATAATGACTTGAGAAACGATGTTTTCATCAATATCATATTTTTTTAGATATTCACTGACCTCTTTTTCAGTACGTGCTTTAAATGATAAGTGGTAGAGGGCTAGATTCTTACCATAAGAAAATTTGGCAAAGTCCTGAATCTCTTTCAATTCTTCTTGGCTTATCACCTTATCTCTAGATAACATAAAACGAACAATTGTGTCTTCAGTGATGTAGCATTTGTCGCCATTATCAAGCTCCATCAGATAGAGACTTTTTTTCTTTTCAAGTTTTGTGATTTTCATAGTTCTATTATAACTCAAAATGTGATAAGATAGGGGTATGAATCTGAAAGTGAAACAAAAAATACCATTAAAAATCAAGCGCATGGGAATTAATGGTGAGGGAATCGGCTTTTATCAAAAAACATTGGTCTTTGTGCCTGGTGCTCTCAAAGGAGAAGATATCTATTGTCAGATTACTTCTATTAAACGTAACTTTGTTGAAGCAAAATTACTAAAGGTTAATAAGAAGTCTAAATTTCGAGTTGTGCCAGCCTGTACTATTTACAATGAATGCGGAGGCTGCCAAATCATGCACCTGCATTATGATAAGCAGCTGGAGTTCAAGACGGACTTACTTTATCAAGCGCTGAAAAAATTTGCCCCTGCAGGATATGAAAATTATGAAATCCGCCCGACGATTGGTATGCAAGAACCAAAGTACTACCGTGCTAAGTTACAATTTCAGACTCGAAAATTTAAGAATCAGGTCAAGGCAGGCTTATATGCGCAGAACTCTCATTATCTAGTAGAGTTGAAAGATTGCCTGGTACAAGACAAGGAAACCCAAGTGATTGCTAATCGTCTAGCGGAATTACTTACTTTTCACCAAATTCCAATCACGGATGAGAGAAAAGTTCTAGGTGTTAGAACTATAATGGTTCGACGAGCAAGAAAGACTGGACAGGTTCAGATTATTATTGTTACAAACCGCCAGCTTAATTTAACCCTGCTGGTAAAAGATTTAATTAAAGATTTCCCAGAAGTTGTGACAGTAGCTGTGAATACAAATACAGCTAAAACCAGTGAGATTTATGGTGAAAAGACAGAGATTATCTGGGGAGAAAAGAGTATTCAAGAAGGTGTACTCGATTATGAATTTTCACTATCTCCTCGAGCTTTCTATCAACTAAATCCTGAACAAACAGAAGTCCTTTATAGCGAGGCAGTAAAAGCGCTGGATGTTGATAAAGAAGACCATTTGATTGACGCTTATTGTGGTGTTGGAACGATTGGATTTGCCTTCGCAAAGAAAGTAAAGACTCTCAGAGGTATGGATATTATTCCAGAAGCCATTGAAGATGCCAAGCGAAATGCCGAAAGAATGGGATTTGACAATACTCATTATGAAGCTGGACCGGCAGAAGAGATTATTCCTCGTTGGTACAAAGAAGGCTACCGGGCAGATGCTCTGATTGTAGACCCACCACGTACAGGTCTGGATGATAAGTTATTAGACACTATTCTTACTTATGTACCAGAAAAAATGGTTTATATTTCTTGTAATGTTTCGACCTTGGCTCGTGATTTAGTGCGCTTAGTAGAAGTCTATGATCTTCGTTATATCCAGTCGGTCGATATGTTCCCACATACAGCTCGGACTGAAGCAGTTGTAAAATTAATAAAAAAAGTTTAAAAAAGGTGTTGACAAAGTTTGAAAAGTGGGTATAATAGTAAGAGTTGAAAATAACAACTCTGGTCCGTTGGTCAAGGGGTTAAGACACCGCCTTTTCACGGCGGTAACACGGGTTCGAATCCCGTACGGACTATGGTATGTTGCAGAAGAAATACTGATTGAAAAAAATAAAAAAAGTTTCAAAAAAGTGTTGACAAGCGAAAGCGACTGTGATATACTAATATAGTTGTCACTTGAGAGAAGCGAGTGACAAAGACCTTTGAAAACTGAACAAGACGAACCAATGTGCAGGGCACTACAACAACTGTTGTAGTACTGAACAATGAAAAAAACAATAAATCTGTCAGTGACAGAAATGAGTGAGAACTCAAACTTTTAATGAGAGTTTGATCCTGGCTCAGGACGAACGCTGGCGGCGTGCCTAATACATGCAAGTAGAACGCTGAAGGAGGA